>JBMYUM010000032.1:0-17321 GCA_049605375.1 Phycisphaerae bacterium
GATCCAGGCGAGGCAGGAAAGCCTCGCCGTGCCATTCGCTTTTGGCCCGCTTGGCCTCATTGATCAGCGGGTGATCATCGGTTTGATCAATGATCCACGAAACGGGTGACCGGCTGCCGTCGATGATCGAATCGCGCGGCAGATCATGAAAGCCCGTGCTCGGTATGCGGCAGATGATCGGTACCCGGCTCTTCTGCGAGAGACGGTCCAGCAAACGAATCCGTTCAGCGATCTGCATGTTCAAGTATTGACCGAGCGGTGATTGAGAGTCGATGCTAACGGCCGGTGCCTGACCGGTTCCGCGAAGCGCGTTGACAGCCCCCTCCTCCAACAGCGCGACGGCGCGAACCACGTCGATCTCATGATCCATGGCGCGCTGGCGACAGGACTCGCATACGCACGTCTTCCACCAGTCCTGCCAGCCGGGAGAGGCAGAAATCGGAGAGACTTCGGTGCCGTCAAACTGCCATGTGGAAGAAAAACCGACAAGTTCGATGCTGTCAGGCGAAAAACGATCGACCAGCTCGAGCACCAGATCGAGCAGTAAGGCCTGAACTTCCGTGTTAGCCAGGCAAAGCGTTTTGCGGCATCGTGAGTCGCCGATGTTCTTGACGGCCAAGGCAGGATAACGCTCCGCCATTCGTCCCATGCGCGCTGTTGCGAGGCTTAGACGCAGCTCCAGGCCGCGTTCCTCACAGGCCGACTTCCAGGGATTGATGTTGTTGCGCTGACCGGCCCAATCCGCCACGAGAGGTTTGATTCGCGTATCGGGATAATGTTCGGATTGCGGAGGATAAATCAGGCCACCGGATGTCTCATGCATCAGGGACTGGCTTCGCGCCGACAAGTGGCGGACAGGCTCGGTGGCAACGGGAATGGTCAGGCCATCAAGACCCACCTCGCCCCGCAGGTGATCCAGCGTGGCGTCGATCGACTCATCCATTGACCATGGGAAAAACTCCATCCATGTTCGCAGCATCGTGTTCCTCTCCTTGGCCTGATGGCTGACTGGCAGTCGGGTCACTACCCGATGAGTGATCTGGCTCAATGCCGTTCGGGTTGCTCGCTGCCGCGCCCACGCCGACGTTGACCCGAGCGACGATTTCGTTCGGGTGGATTGGTTTCGAATTCCTTGAGCTTGGCCTCGAAAGCCTCCATCTGATCCGCCGTGAGAATCTCCTCGATTGCCTCGCGGAAGTCAGCTTCCATTTTCTCGCGGTCGGCACGCTGACCTTGTTCCATGCCCTGCCGACGCTCGCGACGCTGACCGCGTTGCCGGCCTTCCCCGCGATTGCCGGGACGCAACTGTTGCATGGCTTTGCGAACGTCTTCCCGCTGTTCGTCATCGAGACCGACGTCTTCATGCATGAGTGCGGTGCGATACAGCCGCAATCGGTTCCCACGATTATTGGCACGAATCAGGCCGCTCTGCCTGATCAGCGTGCGGAAGTCATCCTGCTGATCGGCATCAAGCTCTCGATTGATGCGACGGACGAACCCCGCGATCTTCACATCTTCAGCTTCAGCCTTCTCTCTCATGAGCTCGCTTATGGCCTCGCGCGCTTCGTCTTCGGCATCGGTGTCGCCGCTGCGTTTCGCTTCGGTCATCGCGCGGCGATTGCGCTCAATCTCCTTGGCGCGATCGGTATCTTTGCTTGCCAACACGGCCTCGCGAACGACATCCATCTGATCTTCAAAGATTTCGTCAATGGCTTCTCGTTGGCCTGCGCTCAGATCCAACTCTTTCCACATCTTCTTTTGGAGTTCAGGCAGCTTCTCCGCAACGTCGACGGGATCGACACGCTGCTGTCCACGACGTCCTTCGCCACGATTGCCTCGCCGGCGATTGCGCCCGTCACGGTTGCGTCGCCTGTTCTGACCTTCATCTTGTTCCTGTTGTGCAGACGACAAAGCGTTACCAGATGCTGAAGATCCGGCTGATGCCTCTTGGGTTGAGAGCGACAAAAATGCGACGAAAAGGTGGCCGGCCATGAGAAGCCGGGTGATGGATCCGTGAATAACCACGATGAAATTCCCTCCTGCAATCTGATCCGACTGGTAAGATCGATGCTATGATAATAGCCTGAAAGTTAAGAAAGGTAAGTAGGCCATCCGGAATGCTGGTTGGTCGTGATCGGCCGGATGCTCGGCCCCATACGTTAGCCTGCCGGAAGGCCTATGCACTTATTGATCATACTCGCTTTTGCTATCCTCCTCTGGCGTGCCGAGGAGTCAGATCGATGGTTGATGACCAATCCTGATCATCCGCTACCGACGATTTTGGCCGTCATGGGCCTTCCCGTGGCCACCGTCGTCTGTTCCTGGTTCATTCAGAAGCGAGGGCTTCGACAGCTTGCCCATGGTCAATCGCCGAACGATGTCCATCACTGGCTCCAGCGGTCGACCATTGTTTTGCGTTCGTTTCAATTGGCCGCTTTCGGTGCCCTGATTTTTGTCACCCATTGGCCGGTGTGGCTTGCGTTCGGCCAGATTCATCCGGCTTTGCAATTCGTGGGTGACTTGATCGTGCTGGTGCCATACCTGCTGTCGTTGGTTCTTGTCTGGGTGGTGACGTTCCCGTTGGAGAATGAACTTCGACTTCGCGAGAATGATTCCGCCGATGCGGTCGGATGGCGCCTCGGACAATTCCTCGATTTCCACCTGCGGCACTTTGTGATCGTCATCGTCGTACCGATGACCTTCATCCTGTTGGCATCGGGGTGGGCCAATGGCTACGAGGACTCACTGTCGACCATGATGGGCACGAAGATGGCACCAAACATCATTGTCGGTTTGGCCGCGGCGCTGGTCTATCTCGTCTTTCCACTCATGCTTCGTTTCATCTGGCGCATGGAGTCGCTGCCACGGGGCGAGATGCGTACACGGCTTGAGCAACTGTGTGAACGCATCGACCTGCGTTGCCGCGATATTCTCGTCTGGAAAAGTGACGGTGTGATGATCAATGCGGCCGTGATGGGGCTCGTGCCGCAGGTTCGATATGTTCTGCTCTCCGACGCCCTGCTCAGCACAATGTCTAACGCGCAGGTGGAGGGTGTTTTTGGTCATGAGGCGGGTCATATACGCAAACGCCATATTCACCTGTTTCTCTTGTTTGCGTTCTTGGGCTGGCTGGTGACCGGGATTTTCGTGGAAGGCCTCTCCATACTCGCGCTGCAGTTCGCCTGGACAAGTGAGACGGTCACAACAGGTATCCAGCTTGTCGGATTGCTGATCACGGTGCTGTTCTGGGCCTGGGGATTCGGCATGCTCTCCCGGCGTTTTGAGCGGCAGGCGGATCTGTTCGGCGCACGCTGCATAACCGCGGCGGTTACGGACTGCGGACGTGCCTGCAGCGTTCATCAATCGTCGACATCGGCGGAGACGGACCCCCGTGAACCGGCTGAAGAGTCAGATCGAGTCTGCGCCGCAGGGGCTTCGGTGTTCGCCTCGGCTCTGGACCGTGTCTCGAGGCTGAATGGCATTCCGCAGGACGAGTGGCACTGGCGATACGATTCAATTGGAGATCGCATCCGATTTTTGCATGCGACCAGCGGCGATCCCGGTCTCGCGGAGTCCTTCGAATCCAGGCTCCGCATGGTGGGACGCGGCATTACGGCGGTGGCGGTCATCGGAGGCTTGGTTGCTGTGATTTATCTCGCTCTGGTTGGTGAGCCGGCGTTTATGCGATTGCTGTCTGGCCAAGAGCCTGAAAAGGGGGTATCTGTGAGGCAGGCGGACGTTATGGGAGTGACGCAGGCGATCAGTGATGATCAGCTCTCCACCGTCGAAGTATGAGTATGTGAGACCTCGGGTATGACGGCGACGTTGATAGATGGGCGTTCAGTCGGAAAGCGGATCAAGCAGGAAGCTGCCGATCTCGTCGCGTCACTTGCAAAGCGCGATGTAAGAGTGAGCCTCGATGCGGTTCTGGTCGGCGACCCGGCGGCCGGGGAAATCTACACACGTTCGCAGCAGAAGCGATGCGAAGAGGTAGGCATCGAATACCGCCTGCACACACTGGATACCAATTGTGGCGAGCAAGGCCTCACAGAATTGATCCAGCGATTGAACGCTGATCCAGGTGTGACCGGAATCGTGTTGAATCTGCCGTTACCGGAAGGTATCGATCAGCCGGCCATGCAGTACTACATCGATCCGTACAAAGATGTGGAAGGCGTCAATCCTTCGAACATCGGGCTGCTGTTCTATGATGATCCGATCATGGCGCCATGCACGGCACTGGCGGTGATGGAAATTCTGAAGGAAGCGGGGGTCGGTGTTCGCGGTCAGAATGCAACCGTGGTCGGGCAGGGGGAGATTGCAGGACGGCCCATCTCTCTCTTCCTTCTGCATGAAATGGCGACGGTGACATCATGTCACATTGCGACACGTGATCTTGTCGAGCATACAAACAAGGCGGACTTGCTGATTGTCGCAGTCGGCAAGCCGGGGTTGATTGGGGCTGAGCATGTAAAGCCTGGCGCAGTCGTGATTGATGTTGGAATCAACTCGGTCGAAAACGAAAAAGGCGAGCGTGAGGTTGTCGGCGATGTTCGCTTTGACGAGGTTCGTCAGGTGGCCGGTGTGTTGACACCTGTTCCCGGTGGCGTCGGGCCGGTAACCGTTGCCATGCTGCTGCGGAGTGCCGCCGAAGCGGCAGCCAAACAGCTTGCATCGCCGCGTCGATTGGCGTGAAAACGTCCGATCGCCGGTTTTCGTCCTGGAGGCGTTCTGGTGACAAACGTTCTTATCATCCTGGCTTCGTTCATGGTCACGCCTGATCGGGCGGACGTCCTTGACGCCATTCCCGATTCTGCCGTTGCGGCGGTGGTCCTCCGTGACTGGCCTGATACCCAGTCTCGGGTTGCTGCGCTTGGTGACACTGTTCTGGCACCATGGGTTCCATCTGTCGAGATGATGAAACGACGAATGTGGATCGCGGAAGGCTTGCAAGAGTCTGGTGACGCCGCGTTGGTCATGTTCCGATTGGAATCACAAGGTGATCCGGCTGACGGCCTCGTCCTTTTCCTTCCCGTAGAAAATGAAGATCGCATTCTGGCACTCTGGCAACCGCAGGAAGTACGTGGCGGGGTACGACCGATCGTATGGCAGAATCAGCCCGCATTTGCGGGATTCCATCGCGAATTCGTGGTGATTTCACCATCCGCGGCCAATGTGCAGCGCGTCCTGCGTTCCAGTCGCAGCCTGGTGGATCGCCTTGGTGACAACATGCTGAACCGCATGGCCCGCGCGGACGCTAATCTCTGGTTAGACATGGAGCGGCTGGGCCCGCGCGGTCGTGATCTGTTCTTCCTGACGTGGTTGTCGGCCGCCGGTGAAAGCGTTCGGAATGCGGCGCAGGCAGCGGAGTCGATCCTGCTTGGTGCGAAGGTGACCCCGAAAGGTATCAGGGTAGACGGGTACGTCGAGCAGAATCTACTGAACGAGGCATTCTGGCCGACGATACGAGACGATATCGGATTCTCGCTGTTGGATGGAGATTCGTGCGTATCGCTGGGCTGGGTTGGTGGACAAAGCGTGGCACCTTTCCTGGCGACGTCTCTGTCCGGACAAGCGAGTACAATCGTACCCGCCAAACTGCCGGATTTCGAACAGACTCTGATGAGACTGGCTGGCGGAGTGGAACTCGGCACACTCGAAATTGTCAGCCGGATGGATGGTGATCAACCGGCCTACATGATGGGTTGCGTTCTGCGAACTGAGCAGGATCCGAATCGACTGGCAGAGAATTGGCGTGCACTGCTTCGGTTCATACAGCGTGGACCTTTTCTTGATCCCGTCCAGAATGCATTGGCAACGTCGCTCAAGCTGCTGCGGGATCATGAAACCGTCGAGGGCGTGGCAGTTGACCATATCATCGCGGATGTCAGGAATACCACATCGGCGGATGCACAGAAGCTTGAGCGGTTGCTCGTCGGTGAAGGGCTGCGAATTCGCGTGGCACGCATGCAACAGAAACTGATCGTTGTTGTCGGCGGAGAAACCGAAGACCTGGCAAGGATCATCCAGAAACTTCGCGAAAAGGAAGCCTACGGAAGCACGCCGGCCGCTGCCGGCACGCGCGCAGCAAGGCGAAGCTTCGACGCGCAGATTGTTCCGGCACGCTTCTCGCGTTTCTTGACCAGGTTCCTCGCGGACGCGGCACAGACCGGTGATTCCCTGCCGGCCGAACCAACAGTGGGGCAAGACGCGCAAAACACCGCGATTCATGTGAAAGCCAGACCGCATTTTAACGGGTTGTCTTTTTCGGTTGATATACCGGTAGGTACGCTTCAGGTTCCAAAGACGCAGAAGCCTGACAAGGAATAAAGGAATCGACATCCGCCGGATGCCGCAACCGGTCATGCGTGGAAAGGAGAATCGGTGATGAACGGGGAACTCGACAGAATTGAATGCCGTGTCCTGGCAGTCCTGATCGAAAAATCGCTGACGCAACCGGCAAGCTATCCGTTGACGGTCAATGCCATCGTGCAGGCGGCCAATCAGAAACAGAATCGTGATCCCATCATGGCATTGGAAGATGATGAAGTGAAGGGAGCACTCACCCACCTCCAGTCCATGAACCTTGTTCAGCAAGCGCCGCCTTTGCCCGGAGCCCGTGCTCAGCGATTTTCGCACAACGTTGTGGAGAAACTGACCTGGGACCGAAGAGAGCAGGCAATCATGGCCGAACTTATGCTGCGCGGCAGACAGACGCCCGGCGAATTGCGGACGCGTGCCTCGCGCATGGCACCGCTGACAGATGTGCCTGCCGTTCTGAACGTCTTGCAGGAACTCGCCGCGTATTCACCACCCTATGTGAAGGAATTGGGCAGGGAACCGGGGCGAACCGTCACCCGCTACGAGCAACTGCTCCACGTTGACGGCGAAGAACCGAGTTTGGACGAGAGCCCGATCGCGGACTCCGGTATGAGTTTGGATGCGGCGCCGGCCGCGGTTGATGAACGCAGCCTGCGGCAGCGGGTCGAGCTGCTCGAGAGCCGGGTGGCGATCCTGGAGAAGATCCTGGAGGCGTATCAGAACAAGTAGTCGGTCGATCAAGTGTGGCAAGAATCAACCACGAGAGTTGGAAAGGAGTCAATCATGGCTTTTTCACGCGGCGACGATATGGGTTTTTCGGTGAGACAGCTTCAGGATGAACTGAATCGCGTTGTGGAACGCGTGTGGCAGGGCGGTCCCGGGGCGGCACTCATGCACGGCGTTGGCGGCGGACCGGCGGTCGACATCTATGAGTTCAGTGATCGGTATCTCCTGCTCGCAGATTTGCCCGGCGTAGCGGGCGATCGTGTCGATGTCACGCTGCTCGAGAACGAGCTGACGATCCAGGGAGATGTCACGAATCCGCTGGCAGGCACCGTGGACGGCACGCCGATCCGAACGGAGCGACGTACAGGTACGTTGCGGCGCGTTGTCGATGTGCCGCAAGGGGTTGATCCCGAACGTATTTCCGCACGCTGCCAGAATGGTCTGCTTGAGGTCGTACTGCCCAAGTCAACAACGGCAAGCCCGCGTACTGTCCGGGTCGATACCGGGACATCGTCCCCAGCACCGGAGACGGGTGGCGAAACCAATTCCGGATTCTAAGTGTGGCTATTCTCGCAGGTATTGATGAGGCAGGCTTGGGGCCGGTGCTCGGGCCACTGGTCGTGTCGGGTGTTGTGATGGAAATTCCCGACACCGCGGTCGATCAGTGCCTCTGGAAATTGCTTGCAACGTCCTGTTCCCGCGAGATGCAGAAGAAGCGCAGGAAACTTGCCATTCTGGACAGCAAGAAGCTTCACAAGAGTGCTGCCGGACTGGGCGCGCTGGAACGATCGGCTCTGGTGTCGCTTGCAACGTTTGGCGTACAGCCGGCGAACGTGGCGGAGCTTCTGGTCGGCATCGCGCCGCAGGCGAATGACGCATTTCATGCCTACGACTGGTATCCCTTTGCGGATCTACCGCTCCCCATCAGCGCGGAAGCCGGCGATGTCGGTACGCAACGCAATGCGGTTCAGCGGGATATGAAGCTCCATGACATCACACCACTAGCGATCATGTCCGAGCCACTGCCGGAAGGCCACTACAACGAGCTCATTGATCGAACCCGGAACAAAGCCGTCGTTCTCACCGGGCAGGTGCTTCGAATCGTCGACCGCATCATTCGCCTGTCACTCGGACAGAAACACATCGTGATTCACGTTGACCGCCTCGGCGGGCGTCGGCACTATCGCGAACCGCTGAGCCGCGCATTACCCGGCTTTGACATGCAGGTACTCGAGGCTTCCGAGACGCGAAGCGCCTACCGCATGACACGCAACGACCAGATCGTCGACATAGATTTTGGCACCAAAGGGGATGCCACCCAGTTTGTCGTCGCGATGGCCAGCATCGTGAGCAAGTACCTCCGCGAAGTCTCCATGCACGCATTCAACCGCTACTGGTGCGCCCGCCTGGAAACACTGAAGCCAACCGCAGGGTATTATCAGGATGCCCAGCGCTGGCTGCGCGAAGCAAGTGACACCATTGCCGAAATGGGCGTTCCGCGTAGCCGACTGGTGCGTCAGCGATAATGGCCTTTCCGCCGGGCAAATGCCCTGTTTGACAGCTGAGAATGGCCGAGTTACTCTCGATTTGCAGTGTGTGTGGTGCAGACCACACCAAGCTTCCGCATGTGCACCGGGCGTGAAGCGCCCAGCGGGAATCACCAAGAGAATGTCGGCTTGATTTCGTGGGGAGATCCACCGTGTCAATGGAGTTCTGGTCAGACAACATCATCGTTTTGGAGCTGCAGGAAGGACCTGCATTTTCTGACGATCTCAACGCTGTAATGGATCAGCTTGAGCAGCGCTCCGATATCGACGTGGTGATTTCTTTCGCCACGATTCCCTATCTGAACTCATCGAATATCGCCCAGTTGCTTCGCATCAGAAAACGGGTCGTGATCAACAATCGAAGACGCATGGTGCTGTGCGGAATTGATACGAGCGTGTGGAGTCTCTTCCTCGTGACAGGGCTGGATAAGGTCTTCGAATTCGCAGACGATGTTGCTAACGGCCTTGCGACTGTCCAATTGGCATCGGAGTAAGACGTTTCCGGGCCGCAACATTGTTCCGCCGCACGGACCGTCATTCCACCTTGGCCGATCACGAGCCGGCAACGCGGCCCTCTCGCTCACAGGCATCATGTCATCAAAATAACGACGCACAACTCAGATCACCTTGGCAGGCCAGCATGAACATGAACCGAAGCATCGCAGAGAACAGAATGCCCGTGGCCGCCACGCGCCGGTTGCGCCTTGTGGGCGGGTTTGTGGTGTTGGGCCTGGTCACCGTGGGGTGCTTGTCGGGCTGTGAATCGAGCGGTCGTCGTGATGGTTCCCGCCTTCGCAACTCGCAGACGACGGGAACCTATAGTGTTCGCCGCGTCATGGCTGATGCGCGGGCTGCATTTGCCGTCGCCGAAAGCGTTCTGATTGACGATGGGTACCAACTCGCCGTACGCGATACGCAGCGGAGAATCCTGCGAAGCATTCCCATGCGGACCGAGGCTTCCGATCGTGCGGCCCCCCGACGCGCCCGCTTGGGTACCCGTCCTCCCCTGCGAAGAACCGCCGAGATTTTCCTCGATGACGATGAGGGTGTCCTGCGGCTCTACTGCCAGGTCGTTTTGGAAGAACTGGCCACGGAGGCGTACGAGTTTCAGTCGACCGATCAGCGCAGCTCTGATTTACCAGGGGCCACGCCGATCGACCGTGGAGCCGGCGCAACCCGAGAGCAGCGTGACGTGTGGCGATTCGTTCGTCGCGATCGTCGCCGCGAGCGAGACCTGCTTGAGCAAATCATAGAACGAACGCCATCGGCTTCGCCGATCGATGCGGATGCCGCCTCACCATCCGAGGCGGGGCAACCTTCTGAGTAGCCAACCTCTGCAAGAACCGCGCGGCGCTCGTCCCGGGCCGACAAGATGATCTTCTGCCAATGTGCTGCTCCGCATTGCGAAGGCGTTCGATCGCTCAGCCTTCGTTATGGCCTGATCCGCCGTCAACAAGTCCACTGATCACAAATCCACCGCCAACAGATGCATCGATCACAAATCTCACGTGCATTCATGTGAGACGTCGTAACGGTGCCACCGCTATGCTCTCGTAGATAGAACACCATCAGGAACGTTGATGCGCATCAAAGACGTAACCGGTAGAAGAGAGCTTCAACAAAGAGATAGAACAGGAATAGGAAAGGAGAGGCCCAATAAAGGAGAGGCCCAGTAAAGGAGAGGCCCAGTAAAGGAGAGGCCCGGTGGGGTGGACCGGGCCTTGGGGGAAAACCGACCCATGGGGGGACGGGTCGGCAAGAGGATCTTTCACGCCAATATTCCACAAGAGTCGTTGTTCCGCAAGCGAATTCACGAAAAAAGCATGAACCAGCCCTGCCTCCCAGCGGACACTCTTCAGTGCTTTATTTTAGGCAAGAACAAGCTTGCGTTGATTCACGAATACGTCACGAAGAGTCAGATCATGTTGCGCGGTATCGATCGGTCTACTCGCCAATCGTCTTCGGCCAGGCGATCATCGCGTCACAGCGAACGGGACGGTGCTGTGAGTTCTTTGTGAATCCAAACGTTCGGCCGAGAACAGGTTGCGCCGTGAAAGAGCAGAGGCGTGATCCATCACGAACACATCGCGCGACTCCTGTTTCGACTTGGTACGCTCGTTGCAACTCGCATCGGTCGAAGCTCGTACCAACCGGGCACATCGATCGTTGTAGTCACCACGATGGAGACGCCATACCGTCAGCAGCCATGGATTCGGTTCACCTGACGTTCGTCG
The DNA here is from genome assembly GCA_049605375.1 of Phycisphaerae bacterium. GTDB lineage: Bacteria > Planctomycetota > Phycisphaerae > UBA1845 > UBA1845 > JADFOB01. The sequence continues at coordinate 10,829 of JBMYUM010000032.1, forward strand.
TCATCGGATGGCCGAGGCAATGGCACTCACTGAATCTCCGATCATGACGAGCCATCACACTTCGTTACTCGTTTGTGAAATAAATCACGATCGTCCGGGGCCGTGTGGCATCTTGTCACTGGCAGGTAGTTTTCTCGATCGAGCGCGCGGACCGGCTATAATGAGTAACGAAGCGACACTTCCATGAAAGGAACCATCATGTTGCAGTGCGAGGCGTGCGAGTATTTTGATCGTGATAGTGCGGGAAGACCCGTATTGCGCTGTGATCCCTACCAGAACATCAAAGAGCCGGCTTGCCTTAGCAAGCACCAGCTGGTCAAGTTGGAGTCCATTGCGCAGTCGCACCAATCTACGCTTGATATGTACCGTCGTCTTGCGCCATTGCAGGAAAAAATGATGCGTCATGTCGAACGTGAGATCGATGAGGTCGACGAGGCGGACCGTTGGAAATACGAGGGGCAAGAAGAAGACAGGGGTGACGACGATGCTGACGATCCGTTTCGACTCTGACAAAGTGCAGCGCTGCTGACACTTCTTGCCGCCAGTGGTCGTGGCCTCAAAACCCCGTTTAGTGCCATGCCAGTGGCGTTTTGCGTTCTCGCGCGAAGCCCGTGACTCTGCACCATTTGACTGCGTTCAAGCGAACTTTACGCCTGTATCAGCCACCAGAGCGTATGACGAAACAGATGCTGTCTTGTTCGGTGCATTGCTGGAGGGTGCCACGGCGCGGCATTCTCAATTCTCTACATTTGTGTGCCTGTTAACAAATCCTTGACTTCGCATTCACGCTTTACGAGAATAGACAAGTCACATCTGAATGGGTCACGATCGTACCGGAACGTCTAGGTTCCTTCAGATCCATGTGCGATGAGTTTTGAAGTGAGGTGACACGATGGAAGGCACCGTCAAGTGGTATAACCAAACCAAAGGTTACGGTTTTATTTCGCCGTCAGATGGAGGAAGAGATATCTTCGTCCACGCGACCGTCCTCTCAGGCGCCAACATTCAAGAAGGCGATAAGGTGGAATTCGAAGTCACGGATTCTGACAAGGGTCCGAAGGCGGCGAATGTTCGCCCGATGGAAGCATAGCCGGCGGCTCTCAATTCGTTTACTGACACCACCGTGGCACACGGGCCCGCAAGCAGACAATTCAAACTGCGTGCCGGTCGAAACTGACGCCTGGGTGGTATGCCTCTTTGTCCGTCACGTGTCTTATCATGAGCGTTCGGTTCGCAGTACCGTTATGCCTTATGGGTGACCTCGTAATTCCCCTTGTCGTGCGCGTGTTTACCCTGTAGCCGCAAGAGTGAAACATGACATTCGCCTTCGCTCATGCACCCTGTGCGAGGCGTTGTGGTTCGCACTGGTCCTTCCCAACGTGCCAGCAATCTGACACTTGATAGCGCGGTGCATGATAGACGTTGAAATCGTCGCCAAGAATCTGCCGATGCGTCTGCTCTGCGATGTGCGGCGTGTTGTTATCCTGGCTCAGGTGAGACAGGGCAATCCACTCCGGCTTGCTCGATCCGCAATCATACACAAGCTGTGCGGCCTCGGCATTGGATAAATGACCGCCGGGACCGGTGATTCGCGCTTGCAGCTCCGGCGGGTAGTAACCGTTGCGCAGCATGGTCGGGTCATAGTTGCTTTCCAGGTATGCCGCATCCACACTCTTGAGAGCCTCAAGCAACCCGGGGAAAGGATGACCGAGGTCGGTGAATATGCCCAGCCGCGCCTCCTCATGCTCAACGATGAATGCAACGCCGTCGCTCGCATCGTGAGGTGTACGGATGGTATGAACCGCCACATCACCAAAAGTCATCGACTCGCCGGATTCAAAGTGACGGACATCCGACAACTTGCCAAGGTTTGTATGGATCGCGTCTTGCGTTTTTTCCGTCATGACAAGTGGAAGGCCAAACTTCCGCTGCAAAACGCCGGCATATCGAACGTGATCGCCGTGATTGTGGGAGATGAGGACCGCGTCAACGTCACGAATCGAACGTTGATGAACCGCCATACGCTTCATCGACTGCGCGCCGGTTATCCCTGCGTCGAATAGAAGCCGCACTGTCTTGTCGGCAGCACCTGCTTCCACGTAGATCGAATTTCCATTGGAACCGGATTGGAGTGAGAAGGTCAACATTCCGCGATCATAGCAGGAATGATCAGCCGATGCACGCAGCACCCCTCACGGCAGTGGTTACACGTGAGAGGTGCAAGACGAGTGTTGGATCGTGGTGGTTGGACCTACGGTAGCTTCGTGTTGGAGAACTGAAACGGGACGCTGACCGTGCGACTGCCGGTGACTACGTGAATGCTCAGCGCCACATCCGATGGCAACGCGCGATCGCACATCAGCGTATATTGCATACTGCTGCCCATGGCGCTCCACATCGTGCTGTTGTTGAGAGTCGAACCCTCGCCGTCGACCAGATCGAGATCCAGGAGCGCATCCGTCTCGCCGGAAACCAGTAGCGTCAAACTCTGGGAAGGTGAATTATTCGACCCGGCATACCCGCCCTGAGATCCGCCGCGATCCACAATGGTGATCTGGACGGCTGCGGCTGCCAGCGTTGGGTGTTCGATCGCCTTGCCCATCATCTGGCGGGCATTGGCGATTCTCACGGTCTCCGGCTTACCAGTACGAATCTTGATACTGCCGCGAATGTCCGTCAGCGTGTGGGCGGCGCGAGATGGAAGGGCGCACTTGAGATCCAGTTGCATGACGTCGGCGGGAACATCCCGCTGACCAAGGAACATCATCTCTCGATCGACAGTTGCAAACTCAGTACGAAGATCGGTCAGACCTGAAGCATAGTTCTCGTGCAGTGAGAGCGTCTCACCAGTGTTCGTACGTGCCTCGAACGACACCTGCCCAAAGTGCGTGGCGCGAGGCACCGACGGGCCGCGAAGCTCGATCGTCAGCGAAAGAGCATCTTCCGGTCCGAACGAAGAGAAGAACATCGACGGTTCATCTGATTTCTCACGTGTCGGTTCCGCAACCTGGGTGAATCGAGATTCGGTGATCCGCAACAAACGTACGCCGGCATCATGCGGTTGTGCAGGCAAGACGAGCATGGATGCGGCATGGAGTGCAAGCGATACGACGGCGCAGTTCATGTCGAGGGTTCCTGTCGAAAGCGTTTGGAGTTCATGGCCACTACAGTGTCTGGAGGAACGTCATACCGGAAACCAACACGCGAACCGGTACCAGGCTGATTCGCAAGGCACGTTCCACTCTGGTCGGTTATCGACGTGGAATCGCAGATGCAGGACCATTGATAGTGTCCAAGAACCGGGCACCATCAGAATCGAGGGGCCGAGCATTATCGGCGGGTAGTTGTATTCTGGGACGTAACGGTATTAACTGGATTGTGATGGCGAATCGGTGCCTGGGGGAACGATGATTGCCGAAAACTCGACTACTCCGCAGCTGATGAAGCCAGTCGCACATGCTCTCGCATCTCGGGGACAATAATCGCCCGGTCTTCCGGTGACATTCTCACTGATGCATCGTCGAACAGCTCGAGCAGACTCTGTACGCTCGCTGAATCGATAGTGCGTCCGTTTTCTTCTGACAGCTTCTCCAGCAACTGCGTCAACAAGAGCATCCAATGACCATCGGATAGCCGATCCCCAAATCGTGTGCGGGCGGCGATCAGTGAAGCTTGACACTCGGCGTACTTGCCTTGCGCGTAGTAGGCTCTTGCCAACCATACGTGACATTTGCCAATGGTCGTGGCACCGACACCCCGCGACTCGCAACGCTCCAGCAATTCAAGCCCCAGTTCCTGTGCGGCCTCGGGCTTGCCGGCATTGATATGCGTCGTAATACACAGACCCAATGAACCAAGCAGGGATATCGAATTCGCATGCTGTTCACGCAAGCGGACAACCATCGACTCCAGCAGTGTATCCGCTTCATTCACGCGGCCTGAGGTCATCAGAATCTTCGCGAGTTGCTGTTCGTTGATCAGCGTGCGACGGTGATCCTTCCCAAGTCCCTGCGCGATGGCGTCAACGTTGACGCGTGCCAGTGATTCTGCCTGATCCAATTGACTACTCTTGAAATAGACCGTGGCGAGATTGGCACGAGCAATCCAAGTTCTTGAATCGTTGGGGCCTGCGGTGCGCAGTGCGGCCTCGAGGGCCTCCTTGCCATAGGACTCGGCTTGATCCCATCGCTGAGAGCGGATCATCAATCGAACGGCCGAACCAATACTCGCAATTGTTCCGGGATGACTGGGCCCGAACACAGAGCGTTGACGTTGCATCGTATCGAGAACGATGACCTCCGCTTCATCAAATCTTCCCATCTCCGTCAAGGTATTGCCCAGGTTGCGTCGCGCACGCAGGGTTTCAGGATGGTCGCTGCCTTTGGTTTCAGCAAGATTGGCGGTGATTCTTCGATACAACGGCAGGGTATCTTCATACTTCCGATTGTTAAAAAGAGATTTCGCCAGCCGTGATAGTGCCGCAATCGCCTCCTTGCTTTCGTCGCCAAACTCAGATTCAAGCTCGTCGTACACGCGCTGGTATTCCTCTCGGGACTTTACGTAGTTTCGCTCTGCCGAGTAGTTGTCACCAAGATGGCGACGGGTGTCGAGCGTCTCGACATGCTTCACACCAAGCGACTGTTCCATTCTTGCAATGACATGGTTGAGTTTTTCATTGGCTTCGCTTTGCTTGCCTAGTTGCGATAGCAGTATGCCAACATTGCGTTCGGTAATGAGCGTGTCGATGTGGTTCGAGCCAAGAACACGCCTTCGACGATCCACCAAGTCCATGAGCAAGGGCTCGGCCTTGTTCGGTTCATCCAGATTGAGCAGAATCTCGCATACACGATTCTGCGCCGAAAGCGTTGTGGGGTCGTCCTCACCTCGGAGTGACTGCAACGTCTTGAGCTCGGAACGCGCCTGCAACAGCGCTTTCTCTTCGAGCCCAATGTTACGATAAATATCCACCAGTGATGACCGAAGCTCCGCGCGCAGGCCCGGCTCGTCTGTCAGCTCCTCATCGAGCGTGATTGTTGCCGGAGACATGATCGCATCATCGATCGCGCGGCTTGCGACTGTCGAGCCGCTGATCATCGACAGAACCTGCTCGAAACCATCGTGTATCGGCTGGTTGTTCTCTCCCCCTGACGCAACAGCCGCTTCGGCCTCCTTCCGAAGAGTGCTCATGATCTTGCGGCCCATCTCTTCCGCATCAATACCCATCAGCATTGCCGATTGGTAGTCGACGACCCTTCCCAATCTGGTGTTGGCTGCTCGTGCGACGTCCCGTTGCTGCTGGGAGTCGATCAAATAGTAAATGGTACTGACCAGTCCGATCACAAGGGCTAGTATCGTCGTAAGAACGCCTCCAACGAGCGCGCGGTTACGGCGAGCGAATTTGCTCAGTTGATAGAACGCGCTGGCTGGCCTTGCGACGATTGGTTCGTCGCTCAAGTATCGGCGAACGTCCGCCGCGAAATCCGAAGCTGACAAGTAGCGGCGTTCCGGATCTTTCTCCATCGCTTTAGCGATGATCGTCTCAATATCTCCACGAAGCGATGCATCAAAAGAGCTGACGCTTGTCGGTTCCATCTCGCGGATCATGCGAGCTGCTTCTGGAACGGACTGTCCCGATACGTTGTGCGGCAGCTTACCGGCTAGGAGCTTGTAAAGAATGACGCCCAGCGCATATATGTCACTGCGCGTATCGATGGCATCGGAAACGCCGAGTACTTGTTCAGGGCTCATGTAAGCCAAGGTGCCAACCAACTGACCGACGTCGGTATGAACAGTCACCGCCTGCAAGTCAGCATCGAGAACCCGGGCGATCCCAAAGTCCAGGACCTTTGGCTGACCAATGCCGTCAAAAAACGAGTTGCTTGCGTGCGAATCGAACGTTGTTGACTGTTCCACGACAAGAATATTGGCCGGCTTAAGATCCCGGTGGACGATTCCCTTCTGGTGCGCGTGCTGCACGGCGTCAGCCACTCTCGCAAGCAGTTTCATTCTTTCTCGTATCGTCAGCTTCTTTTCCAGGGCATAGACATCCAGAGGCTTACCCTCGATGAATTCCATGGCGAAGTAGGGGAATTGATGTTCATTTGTACGCTCAAATGAGGCCTCGTAGATATGAGCGATGCCGGGGTGCTGCAGTTGTCCCAGCACGTGAGATTCGTGATGAAACCGTTTGAGCAGCTTCTGATCGACGACACCGGGACGCAGTACTTTTAACGCAACGCGCCGCCGTGGCGACTCCTGCTCCGCTTCGTAGATGACGCCCATGCCCCCCTCGCCGACTTTGCGCACGATCTTGTAGGGACCGATGAGCGCCGGTACGACTGACTCATCAGTTTCGAATCCACTCAGGTCATCGACGATACGGCCGGCATCAAGGGCTGCCACCATGGCGTCTGAAGCACCGTCCTGTCGAAGCATGATCTCCAGCTCGCGACGCAACGTCAGATCATCAGCGCATCGGTCATCAAGCAATTGC
>JBMYUM010000033.1:0-17097 GCA_049605375.1 Phycisphaerae bacterium
GACTCTCTGCGGATGGATTTGACGCAGCCCTCATCACCGCCTGCGACCATCCTTTGGTGCCGCATGCGGTGTTTCAATACCTGTACGATCAAGCCGAAGTTCTTGCCACTGAGAATGCCAGGGCAATGGCATTGCAGTACGGTGGTCGCACATACCCCATGCCGGGTCTGTACCGCGTTGATGGCCTGGATACGTTGGAAGAGCGCATTCGTTCCGGTGCATTGCGCTTATTGGAATGGGTGGAAGGTTGTCAGCCTTCCTATCTTCCACTGGATGTTCTGATGGAACTGGACCCGGACTTACGATCACTGATCAACATGAATTCACCGGCTGAAGTCGCCGCAATTCAGTGTCTTCTCCGCGAGAACGGATAGAGCAATCTAGACATCCAGGTTTTTGACGCTCGTTGCGTTGTCTTCGATGAACCGGCGACGTTGCTCTACGCTTTCCCCCATGAGCAGGCGGAAAATTCGGTCGGCTTCTCGCGCATCAATATCAACCTGTTCGATGTCGGTGCTGTCTTCTGAGATCAGCACGCGCAACAGGGTTCGGGCATCGGGGTCCATGGTTGTTTCCCAGAGTTCATCTGAGTTCATTTCTCCCAGTCCCTTGAAGCGTTTAATGGCGAGGCCTGATCGACCAAGTTCCCTGACGCCGGGCGCAACGGCGGCTAGATTATTCAGTTCCACCACATGGTCTTCGTCCTGACGTAACAGATACTTGGCATCACTGAGTTCACCCGTGACGAGTTCTTCGCGCGCGGTGAAGAGGTCGGTAATGGGAATGCCGGTGGCTTCGATTTTCTCGATCAGCTCATCAAGCATGCGACCTTCAATCAGGTTGTACCGCTCGATACGATGCTGCGGCAGCTCTTCGCCATCTTCGTCGTGGCCGTTCTGCGCCATTTGCACGTGTCGTGATTCCAGAACACGAACGTCTTCTCCGGACGACTCGCTCTCCTGTTTCCGAAGTGCTTCAAGATCCTGATCATCATGGAGGAATTTCTGCTGAGGCGCTTCCTGTTCGGAATGATGAACGAGGGCAAGGATCTTCGGGAGTCCCTTTGTCGCATCCCGGTGATTCAGAAGCATATCTCGGAATGAGAGTCCACGTCTCTCCAGGACACGAGACTTCTGATCAACGTCATCAAGCCAACCGCAGAGATCTTCGAGTGGCTGCCCTTTGATTTCGAGCTCGTCACCATTCTCACTCTTCACGACAAGGGTGCTGTTGTTTCGACCCATGGCTGCAAGAGAGCTGTTGAGTTCACGATCTCCCAACACATACTCAACGTGCTTGCCTTTCTTGACCTGGTAGAGCGGTGGCTGTGCGACGTAAACTTTTCCCTCTTCAATGAGTGGACGCATGTGTCGAAACAGGAACGTGAGCAAAAGCGTACGAATATGAGAGCCGTCAACATCAGCATCTGTCATGATGATGATGCGACCGTAACGGCACTTGGATGGATCGAATTCTTCTTTACCGATGCCGCATCCGATAGCGGAAATCAACTTGGTGATTTCATCGTGTGAAAGCATCTTGTCGACGCGTGCTTTCTCAACGTTCAGGATCTTACCCTTGAGGGGAAGGATAGCCTGCGTGAAGGAGTCGCGCCCCTGCTTGGCAATGCCGCCGGCCGAATCACCCTCGACAAGGAAGACTTCGCTGTTTTCAGGATCTTTGCTTCGGCAGTCCCACAACTTCCCCGGCAATCCACCGCTGCTCAGTGCGCTCTTACGGGAAAGCTCACGTGCTTTGCGTGCGGCCTCACGTGCTTGCGCGGCCTGGATACCCTTCTGGACAATCTTCTTGGCGTCGGCGGGGTGTTCTTCGAAGTAACTCGCCAGTTGCTGATTCAGGAGCTGTTGCACAAACGTCTCCACTTCGGGATTGAGAAGTTTCACTTTTGTCTGTGCTTCGAACTTCGGATCATGCAATTTGACGGAAACGATCGCGATCAAACCTTCGCGCCAGTCGTCACCGGTAACGCTCGTACTTCCCTTGATCAGGTTGTTCTTCTTCGCGTACGTCGATGCGACACGAGAGACAGACGTCTTCAGCGCCGACATGTGCGTTCCGCCGTGGACGTTATGGATGTTGTTCGCAAAGCAGAGAATGTTCTCGGTATAGGCGTCGGTGAAGAGCAACACGATCTGGCAGCTCATGCCACCTTCATCCGCAGCACCTGCAATGGTAACCGGGTCCTTATGGAGTGCTTCGGCGCCACTGGCAAGATGAAGAGCGAAGTCCTTGAGACCATCTTCGTAATAGAAATCAGCCTCTTTGCCGGTCCTTTCATCGATAAGTCGGATACGCAGTTTGTTGTTCAGGTAGGCTAATTCGCGCAAACGATGATGAAGCGTCTCAAATTTGAAGTCTGTTTCTTCGAAGAGTTGCGGATCAGGTTTGAAGGAAATAATCGTTCCGCTGATGTCGCTGTCACCCTCGATATTCAGATCCTGGGTAACGTCGCCGCGGCTGAAGCACATGCTGTGGTGTTTTCCGTCACGGTGAACTTCAACGGCCAGCGATTCACTGAGTGCGTTTACCACACTGATACCGAGTCCGTGAAGTCCACCCGACACCTTGTAGCTGCTGCTGTCGAACTTGCCCCCGGAGTTCAGAACCGTCATGACGATTTCGAGAGCGGGCTTGCCATTGAGCTTCGGGTTTTCGTGTTTCATCGGACCGACGGGAATGCCGCGTCCATTATCCGAGACGGTACAACTGCCATCAGTGTTCAGGCGCACGACAACTTCGTCACAGTGTCCTTCGAGTGCCTCATCGACCGCGTTGTCGATCAACTCGTAAGCCAGGTGATGGAGGCCTGCGCTACCGACGCCCCCGATATACATACCGGGGTTCTTTCGAACGGCGGCGAGCCCTTCAAGAACGGTTATGCTACTTTCGTCGTACTTTTGTTCTTGCGTCACGGGTGCATCACTCATGAGTCGATCACGTCAGCCATGGGCCATCATTATTCGCTGTTGCTAGAGACATTGACCTGACTGGCCATACTCAAATGCCAGTCGCTTGATGCCAAATGCTCGCAGCGATTGAAGGAGTTCTTCCTGCCACCTGCGTTTCATCCAGGAAAGCAGCGTCGTATCCGCCATATATATTTTCAGTGTTCCCCGTGAGACCACGCTTACGCGACACTGCTCAATAAATTGTTCGTCCACCACTTCGCGAATTCTGGAACAAAGTTCATTGTCCAGCGGATCTTCCATGATGGACTGTGCCAGTGCATCGGCCCAGAGCGACGCCGGTTTGGCACGCTCATTCCGCTGGCGGTTCTTCTGAATCCAGAAAAGTTTGCGAGAGCTATCCATCGGTTCGGTGTGTCAGCTCGTTCAACCCGATTTCAGGCTGACCGGCATAACCACATAGACATAATCCTTGTCTGTCGTCAGGAGCCCCGGCCGATTCGCGTCCTTGAGCGCGAGCTTCACTTCGTTTTCGGTGACAACACGCAGCACATCGACCAGGAAGACCGGGTTAAAGCCAATCTCCAGGGCATCATAATTGTACTCAACGGGGATGGATATGGTGGCCTCGCCCTGCTCCGGCGCTCGGCTGGATATGGTGAGATCACCATTGGTGAAGGCGAGTCGCACGCCTTTTGATTCTTCATTGGTCAGCAGCGACGCCTGCTTCAACGCGCCGAGGAATTCCGCCTTGTCGAGAGTGGCGACTTGATCACAGTCGGCGGGAACAACGTCGCGGAAGTTCGGGAAACTGCCTTCGACAAGCGAGCTTCCGAGTTGAGCGCTGCCGATTCCGATCATCACGAGGTTGTCTGCCAACGAAACACTGACCAGACCTTCGTGATCACTGGACAACTTACTGAAAATCGAAAGCGCCTTCGCCGGCACAATGACCGACGTCGCTTCGTCGCTGGCCTGCCCCACTTCAGCATCGCCAGGAGCGATGGACAAACGACGACCGTCGGTCGCGGCAAGCGTCAGCCTGTCTGCTGCCAGTTCCCAGAGGACACCGTTGATAGCGAATCGGCTGGTCTCTCGCGCGGCGGCCAACACCGTCCACTCAATCTGCTTTCTGAGCTGCGCAACTTCGACGTTGAACGTCGGTGTCTCAGGCATGCGTGGGATGGCCGGGAAGTCCTGCGGGTCGTGCGTCACAATTTTGAAGTGCGAGCCACGACCCTTGACATGCATCTGCGTGGCATCCGTCTGCATGACCATGGTTTCGTCGGCGGCTTCGTGCACGATGCGGTTGAGTGTATCGGCGATAACCACAGCTCGGCCCGGCTCATCGATCTCCACCTGCGTCAGAGCACATCGAAGGCTCAGTTCAAGGTCCGTTGCCTCCATGAAGATGACATCGGACTGGGCATCAATGGAAACACACTTGAGAATGTCTTTGGGCGTACGGCTGGCGGCAACGGAACAAAGTGCGGAGAGGGCATCTCCCATTTCTTCCCGGTTGAATTTGAGTTTCATGCTTGTTCTCTCCGTTCCATGGGATTACGGAGGCAAATCTATCACACGGCTCCAAGGATCCTATTCTTGTTTTATAAAGAGATATCTTGAAATAGGATCCGTAGGCCTTACCAAACGCGTTACTTTTACTTCGGCCGATTTTACAAACTCAGGCAAACAAGAGACTTACTGAAAATATGCATGGTCCTTACGTGTTGTCTGCCTGTTGCGTACTCTGTCAAATTTGCGATGGAACGCAACAGCCTCGGCACTCAGCTCACGTTCCTGATCGATTCGGGCTCAAATGCAACAGGTTCAGCGACCTGTGTTCGAGAATTTGACGCCGTTCCTGACACTGGTTTGCAGCGATGCAGCCAGCTCATACGTCTTGCCAATGCTCATACAACGGCCCGAACTTCACGCGCGATGTCTTCGAGCATCGTTGCGACCTTCGGGTCGTCTTCGGCGGCACGACTGATGGTGCGATTCGCGTGCAAGACCGTCGTGTGATCGCGCCCGCCGAAATAGCCGCCTATCTCTTCCAGGCTTTGCGACGTCAGTTGTCGCGCCAGGTACATCGATACGTGCCGAGGGTGCGTGATGGACTTTGAACGCTTCTTCCCCAGCAAGTCCGCAATTTTAACGCTAAATCGCTTGGAGACCACTTCCAGAATGGCCGGAATGGGAATCGGCCGTTCCGAACGCTCACCCAACGCTTCCCGAGCCAGCTCCAGGGTGATGGGGCTGTTGTGGGTGTGGCTGAGGGCGTCGAGGCGGATGAGGATTCCTTCCAGCTCCCGGATGCTGCTCTCTGATTTTCCCGCCACATAGTTTACGACGTCTTCCGGGACCTCGATACAGCGCAATTTGGCCTTGTTCCGGAGGATCGCCATCCGTGTTTCCTTGCAGGGGCGGTCCAGCAGGGCGACCAGGCCGGAGTTGAATCGGCTGACGAGTCGTTCTTCCAGGCTGGGAATCTCCTCCGGGGAGCAGTCGGCGGACAGGATGATCTGGCGCTGGCTCTGGTACAGGGTGTTGAACGTGTGAAAGAACTCCTCCTGGCTCCGTTCGCGTTCCGCCAGGAACTGAATATCGTCGATGACCAGGGTTTCCACGTGTCGATAGCGGAACCGGAATTGGCTTAACGCCCCGCGTTCCACGCAGGAAATGAACTGATTGACGAACGTCTCGCACGAAATGTAGTGGTAGCGGAAGTCGCGCCGCCGGTTGCTGATCGCCTGACAAACGGCCTGCAAGAGGTGGGTTTTCCCCAGACCGACGGGTCCGTAGATGAAAAGGGGGTTGTACGATCGCCCCGGATCGTCCACGACCGCGGTGGCAGCCGCGTGTGCGAGACGGTTGCAGGGCCCGGTGACGAAATTCTCAAACACGTATTCTTCGTTGAGTTTGATCTGTTCGTCGGGCCCACCGAAGAGCTCCTGGCTTTCTTCCGTGTCTTCCTCGCCATCAGGGAGAAATTGAACGGATACGAGGCGCCCGGTAGCCGCTTGGGCAGCTTCCACGAAGGCGACCCGGCAGTGCATCTGCAGGTAACGCGACTGTGCTGCGTTTCGCGCTCGAATCTGCAACACCCCATGATCAACTTCACCCGGTTCAAGATCACGAAACCAGCCCCGACTGAGGTCCGGGTTGGTGAGACGTACGTGACCCAGCATGTCATCCCACAGTGTCGCTACATCCGCCATGCGTGTTGAGGCCGCCCTTCTCTACGGATTCTGTTGTTCGAGTTTATGCGCGCACATTCTGCGCGGGGGTGTATTCGGTCTAACGCGTTGCCAAATAGAAGTTTACAAAGCCAACATGGTTCACTGGCGTAAGCGACTCATTGTACGCGAAACAAGATTCGAAGCCAATGACCTATCACGTATTTTTGCTCGTGCCGCTTGCGTTGCACGTCCGATGGGGGAGGATGACTGATCATGCCCAACCGCTAGAATGCCCGCGGGTTTAGGCTTTAGATAAACACATTGAGAGTCGGAGCGCCAGGATGGCTAACCGTGCGAAACAAGTCAAAGAAGATCCCATTGGCGATCAGATGAGTTTGCTGTTTCAAGATGGGGGAGATGCTGCGGTCGCGAAAAAGGCAGAGCAACCCAGAAAAGCAAAACGGACACAGGAAGGTGTGAATAGTGAGGAACTCACGGCGGCTGACGCCGTCGTGATGGCGTCCGATGAGGAGGCAGCGTTGGAGAAAACGGTAAAGGGCGCGTCGAAGAACGGGAAAGGGAAACGCTCGAAGGCGACGGCCGAGAGCATGGCCAAGATGCAGCGCGAGATCTCGGTTTCCGAGTTCTTTGCGAAGAACCGACATCTCCTGGGATTCGACAACAAGCGAAAAGCACTGCTGACGACGGTCAAGGAGGCCGTCGACAACAGCCTTGATGCGTGTGAAGAAGCGGGGATTCTACCAGATATAACGGTGGCGATACGGCAGACCGATCAGGATCGTTTTCAGGTAACGGTGCGTGATAACGGTCCCGGAATTGTGAAGAATCAGATTCCCAACGTGTTCGGAAAGCTGCTGTACGGCTCCAAGTTCCACCGCCTCAAGATGTCGCGCGGTCAGCAGGGGATTGGTATCTCGGCCGCCGGCATGTACGGACTGATTACGACCGGTAAGCCCATTCGCATCATCAGCCGAACCTCAAGTCGATCCCAGGCGCATCTTTACAAGCTCGCCATTGATACCAAAAAGAACCGACCGGATATCATCGCAGATGAAACGGTGGAGGTGGATTGGAAGCACGGCACCGAAGTTGTCATCGAGCTTGAGGCTTCCTACAACAAGGGACGTCAAAGCGTTGATGAGTATCTGGAGCTGACCGCGATCGCCAACCCCCATGCGAAGATCACGTTTGTCCCGCCGACAGGTGATCCGGTCGAAATGGAACGTGGCATTCAGGAACTCCCCGCGGAAACGCAGGAGATCAAGCCACACCCTTACGGCATTGAGTTGGGAACCCTCATCAAGATGCTGAAAGATACGCAGGCGAAAAAGCTGGGTGCTTTCTTGACCAGCGAATTCTCACGAGTCAGCAACGCTGTCGCTTCCAAGGTTTGCAGCCAGGCCGGCCTGACGCCTTCGACTTGGGTAACGGGTATCGAACCGAATGCAGCAGAGAAGCTCTACAACGCGTTGCAGAGTGCAAAGCTGAAAGCACCCTCGACCAACTGCCTTGCACCGATGGGGGCGGAAGTGATTCTGACCGGTCTTCTCAAAGGGATTAAAGCGGAGTTCTATACGGCCAGCACGCGTCCGCCGAACGTATATCGTGGCAACCCATTTCAAATTGAGGTTGGACTGGCTTATGGCGGTGAGTTGGGGTCGGATCGTCATGATGACAATGAAGATGATGAACCGAACAAAAAGCGTGACCCCGTTCAGGCCCGCGTGATCCGTTTTGCTAACCGGGTGCCTCTGCTGTACCAGCAGAGTTCCTGTTGCACCTTCAAATCTGTTATTGAAACGAAGTGGAATAATTATCAGGTATCCCAATCAAATGGTGCCATTCCAGGAGCACCGATGGTGATCTTCGTTCATATGGCCAGTGTTTGGGTGCCCTTTATTTCAGAGGGTAAGGAGGCCATAGCCGACTACGATGAGATCCGTAAGGAAGTAAAGCTTGGCATTGCGGAATGCGGTCGCCGCTTGGGCACATTGCTGCGACGAAAGAAAAAGAAAGTAGCGTTCAGCAAACGTCGTGATGTGTTTACGCGGTACATCGATGAAGTTGTCGAAGCGACACGATCCATCACGGAAATTGACAAGGAAGACTTCAAGCAGGACTTGCTTGCATTGGCTCAGGTTCATACCGAACAGGCTGATATGGAGTTCGACGACCACGGTAAGATCATTCGGAAAAGCAAGCCCGGCAATGACCTGGGTTTGGAAGATACGATTGTGGTCGATCAGAACGGCGAAGGACCCGATCCATCGGTTCTGTTCAAGAAAGAGGATGAACCGAAGAAAACAGCCAAGCGAAAGAAAACGAAGCGGAAGAAGAAGTAACGCGACCTTCATAGCGTATGAAACTGGTCGATGTGGAATCGATGATTCGGCGTAAGCGAAAGTGAGAGCCAGGATGGCAAAGAAGAGCTCGAAAAAGAAAGCAGCGAAGAAGGTAGCGGCGACGAAGTCGTCTACGTCCAAGGGGTCGATTCGCGATAACAAGTCAGCTTCACCGAAGCTGGAAAAAATGGCGCTGTCCATGGTGAAGATGGCGGATCACCGTGAAGATCCGACGCTTCAAATTCCAAGCCGAACACTCAGCAACGTTGATTTCAATACAAAGACACGACAGATTGAAATGGGTGAAGGAAGGCTGGCCAGGAGTCTATTCAATTACGGCCAGGCAAAACGCTTCATGCAGACGATGTTGGTCGCGTCAAAATGCAAAGATCTGATCTCCATGGGGAAAACCGCCAGCATTCGTCAGATCTACTACATGAGTAAACACACGATCAAAGGGACCAAGGAAAAGACCTTTGATGATCAGGCCGAATCTGATCCAGTCATTGAGGATCTGGAAGCTACCTTGGATGCGCTTCGTGAGGAACTCCATGTTTTTGCAAGTAACCGAGGTAACCTGGCTGGTCCCATCACGCTGGTGGATGATGGCAATACCTTAGATTGCACGCGCATGGGAAGTGCCGGCTATCCGGTACCGAGTATCGTCGAAGAAGATGTTGTGCAGTTCAAGAAATGTGATGCCAAGTTTATCCTCCATGTTGAAAAAGATACGGTTTGGCGACGATTTCACGAAGATCGATTCTGGGAGAAGCATCAGTGCATTGTCTCGCATGGCGGTGGGCAGCCACCACGTGGCATGCGTCGTCTGCTTCGAAGAATGCGCGAAGAGTTGAAGCTTCCCGTTTACGTACTCCTGGATAACGACCCATGGGGATACTACATCTATTCCGTGATCAAGTACGGTTCAATTAACCTGGCGTATGAATCTCGACGAATGGCCGTGCCTGATGCTCGATTCATCGGTGTTTCAAGTTACGACTATGATCGTTGTGATATGAGTGATGATGTTAAGATCGAGTTGGATGCCAGTGACGTGAAACGTGCAAAGCAGATCATGAACTACAAGTGGTTTGCTGATAAGAAGCCGTGGCAGAAGGAAATCAAAATGATGCTCAAGAACGGCTTCAAGATGGAAGTTGAGGCCATGATCAGCAAGAACATCGATTACCTCTGTGAGGAGTACGTACCGATGAAGCTTGCTGATAAGAAGCAGTGGTTGGATTAACGACTCTCTCAGCGATCAAATGGAACAGCGCCGATGTAAGCAGGGACGGGCGTGTTCTCGGCAGACGGTGACAAATCCATGGTCGGGGCAACGCGCAGGTCTTCCTGGCTGTTGATCCCGAGTTTGCCGGTGGTAACTGAAACCGGTGTCGGGTCACTGACGGTTGGAATGTCCCGATGCGGATACGTGCCACCGGTCATCGCGGTTTTCATCACTTCCTGGTCTTCGAGATCATGGGCCAATCGATCGGTTGCGAACATGATTGACCGAGGGTTCTGACGTGTAGCAAAAGTCGGGATGGTCTGCTCGACTCGACTGATACGCATGGGAACTCCCACTTCCGTATGTCTCTTGGATTCTGTGTTCGTTTTGGCTCGGACTTGAACCGGCTTGGCGGGAACGCCGATCACGGTCGTCATCGGATCCACGTTCTCAATGACGACGGCTCCGGCTCCCACTTTCGATTCATACCCGACCCGAAGGCTCTGAATGATGGTTGCACCGATACCGATGAAGGCACCGGATTCAATCGTGACGCGACCAGCGAGTCTTGCACCCGGGCAAATGTGGGTGGCCGTGCCGATCATCGATTCATGATCCACAATGCAGCCGGTGTTGAGAATGACGCTGTCACCAACCTGGCAATGGGCACAGACCAGTGCGCCGGCGGCAACCACCACGTTTCGACCGATCGTCGCATTCCTGGCGATATTGGCGGACGGATGAATCGCATTGATCAGAACGAAGCCGAGTGTTTCGAGTTGGTCAGCCAGCGCACGACGAGCACCGTTGTCACCGACGGCGACAATCGCATGGCAGATTCGGGTTTGACGACGAATCTCGGGGAGGTCGTCGGGCGTTCCCAGAACAGGCACACCATCAATGCGACGACCGACAAGTTCGACATTGGAATCGACAAAGCCTGCGACAGGGTATAGACCTGCCTGCTTCAAGATGTCGAGCACAACGCGTCCATGTCCGCCGGCCCCGAGAATGATACAGGATGGATTGCTGTTCATGATGTTGTCTGCCAGTCAACGGGAAACGGTCGTTCGCGGCCTGGATGGCCGAGGTCTATCGCGTGCGAACCTTCTAGCCTTATCGGTCCGATGATCGGCAAGCTATATGTTTCGAGGTAATTTTGGCGCAGCGGTATCTTGGTGCAATTGCATAACAGGGGATCACTACGACCGCAGTTGTTCGTCTTGATCCGCTGTGAGACGCTGTGAAATTGGCTAGAACCCCGGGCGTCGCCGCCGTATCGCGTCCTGGATCATGCGTTCGGTCACCGCGTCCATGCGATCCAGGATCTCGTCGATACCATGACGGCAGCGTTCGGTGACGTGCGCATCAATCGCGGCCGTCGAGACATCCAGCATTTTCATGGACATGACAATCGAACTTCCCGCCTTGCTCAGTCGGCCGGTGATGAGTTTCTGAGCGCGGAGTTTTCGGCCATAGTTGACCAGGCACCGTGTGTCGTCGCACTTCAGGATCGCCATGAGATCTTCCTCACCAAGAATTTCGCGCATGCTCATGCGGTCGACCAGGATGAAGCGATCGGTTTGCTGAAGGGCGTCGCGACAAAGATCGGTCACAGCCATAGCTGCGCCATCTTCAATTTCACCACGAATATCGAAGTCGAGAACGGCAAGTGAGATCTTGGGTGTTTGGGCATTTCGATTTTGAAACGCCGGTGGCGGCGGTGTTTTTCCCCTTGTGGCAGAAAATGTGCCGCTGACCAGCATGCGATCTGCTTCCGATTTTTCTGTCGTGACGAGAAGCACCTCGATCTTCCCGAAGCGTTTTCCGTCGTATGTTTTAACGATGTAGTTGGAACCGGCGACCATCGGTTGCCAATCGCGCGTGTAGGCGGCATGCGGCGCAATCTTGACGTCATCGAAAGAGACACCATCAAGTTTGATCAGGCCTGGCCCTTCTTTTCCCTGGTGTGAAGACCAGAACGACAGCACGCCGTCATCCTGCCGCACGGCGATGTCCGGCCTCTGGCGTGTGGACTTGAACCCTTCGGAAAGGCTGAAGGAACGGTCTGAGACAGCCGAAACCGAGGCGACGCCGGTTTCAAGACCAAACTCGAGGTCACGGGTACCGTTCGGTTGGAAGGCCCAACGAACAACAGCGTACCTTTCTTTCTCCATGGTGATCGCCGCAAACGACGTCTTCCCCTGCGTCAGCGTTACGTGCGCCCATCCGCCGTAAAACCCGGATTCGGTACTGTGAACCTGGTAGTGTCCGGATCCAAGGTCATTAACCGTAAAGGTGCCGTCGGGTCTGGTCATGAACTTCGGGAAGCCACGGATCCAAACCGAAACAGGGCCCGGTGAGTTTCGTCCCTCAAGTTCGACCTTTCCTTCGAGTGTACATGCGGTACCGGGTGTGACCGGATTCAGGAAGAGCTTATCGAAAACGACGACGCGGCCTTGTCGAATCACACCGCGCTCAGCGAGTTGATGATATCCTTGTCCCCAGGCGGTCAACTCGAATTGAAAGTCATTTCGAAAATACCGCGTGACGATTTCCCCCGGCATCATCTGGCCAGGGAAATAACCACCGCCGCCGATCGTGCTCAATCGGTATCGGAGCGCATTCTGATTGTTGGGTGACTGATTGCGCGCTTGTCTTGTGTTTACCGCAAAGACAACGGCGCCCTTTCCGGGGTGCTTGCCTGCGGCCAGTTCCGCCTGGGCAATTTGGATCGCCTTTGCGATTGTCTTGGGATGCTGTTCGCGCGCGTGCGCAGCGAGTGGTGTCACGATCATGGTAGCGATAGTCAGGCATCGGATCATCATCTGTCTGTCACTCCCGGTTGGGTTCCGTGATTTCGTTTTGCCGTTGGCGCTCTTCCGTCACTCGAATCACAGGGGGTCGCACTGTTCCTGACGAAGTAGACAGGCAAAGGGTCCTCAGGTTGGTGACAGGCGTCAACGGCATTGTTCGATTTTGAAACAATACGCCGTGGCGAATGAAGTTGGTAATGCGATGGACTTCGTGTGGCGTTCCGATAAGGATGTCGTAGGGCTCTGGGGACGCTCGGTTGGTTGGCCGATAGATCGAAGAGCGCGTCTGCCGTGATGCGATGCCATGGTCCGTGGGGCAGTTACGAACCCGACACTTGGACTGTTCGTAATATTATATATTTAAATAGGTTACGATCGTGATGCTGCGTATGACGAAGTCCAGTACACCACCATTCGCTTTTGCTGTGATCGTCCTGCTGGTCGCAGGACTGGTTACCCGATTCTCTGATTTCAATCTGGTCAAAGCGGAATTGCCGTTGCAACAGCCGTTGAATCTGCTCTCGGAGACGGCGCTGGGACCGTATGAGGTCGTGAAGCGTGATGTCATGGAGGCGGCGATGGTCGAAGCGCTCGGTACTGAGCGCTACATCAAATGGGTGTTGAAGGACACGTCGTTACCGGAGGACGCTCCGTTACGGATGAGTTCCTTGTTCGTGACGTATTATTCCGGTGGCAGCACGTTGGTTCCTCACACGCCTGACGTTTGTTATCTGGTGGGTGGCTATTCGAAGGCGCAGCCTCACGAGAACAAGGAACTCACGATTGACACGCTTGATGGGGATCCTGAGGTTCCGATTCGAGTTTGTACCTTTCAGACCACCGCGGTCCGTGGTGAGAAGATCACGGTTCTCTACACCTTCTTCTGCAATGGGAAATTCGTCTGCACGCGCGACTATGTGCGTTTGCTGACGCATAACCCTTCGGACAAGTACGCGTTTTTCAGCAAAGTTGAGATTTCGTTTCCTGGTGCGTCGCGTGAGGAGAGCTTGGCCGCGGCACCGCGGTTGCTTCGTTATCTCCTCCCCGAACTTCGTCGATCGCATTGGCCGGATTTTGCCGCAGCGGAAGCGGCCGCCCGTGCTGACGACTCTTCTTCGTGAATGACGTTTCCTGTTGATCTCGATCGGCGATGGTCATGGTTGAATCTTCCATGATGGATATGAACCGAACACAGGCAATTCTAATTTCGTTTGAAAGTTGGATTTGATATGGCTCGCAGACGTTTGAACAAGAATGTGGTTCTGATTCTCTTCCTGGTCGGAGCAGCGATGCTTGTCGGCATTTCGGTTGTCATGCTGCAGTCGTTGCAGGCGACCGACCCGGCTCGTTTTGCCACCATGGCGGAAGCGGCGGAGCAGGAAGAGAACTGGGAACTAGCCGTTCTCTTCTACTACAAAGCCTGGGAGCGCAGCAACGATGCATCGTACCTTGTGAAACGCGGAAACGCTGCCATGGAGTGGGGCGAGTTGGGTCTTGCCATGGATACGTGGCAGAAGGCTGTGATCGCCGATCCATCCTTGACGGATGCACGGATGAGCGAACTCGAGTTGCAGTTCGAGTTGGCCAAGTTGTATCGTGATCTTCAGTATTGGCTCAACGTTGAGGATCGCGTCAACTCGCTGTTCGCATCCGGCATTGATATCTCTTCCGATCGCCTGGCATTTGTGAATCACGCCCTGGGTTTGGCACTCGTCAACCTCAAATCTCAAGATGAGGACAATCCACGAAAGGGACTGGCGGCCATGCAGAAGTCCGTCACGCTGGACCCGGACAATGTGGAGTATGCCATCAGTCTTGCACGTCAATACATGAGTGTGCAAGAGCAGGAAAAGGCACAGCAGTTGTTGGACTCCCTCGTTCAGAAATATGCGACGCCGAGCGCGGATGCGTCCAAGTGTCATCTGGCGTACGCGGAATTCCTGATGGCCACGCGTCGATTTGAGGAAGCAGAGCCCTATTTCGTCAAGGCAACCGAACTGGCCGGGGAAGATGTGGAGAGTCTTCGCGAAGCGCGTGTCGGGCACGCCACCTATATTTCGCAACGATGGTCGCTCGCCGTTCGTCGCGATGGTCGATCGGATGAAGTTGATGCCATCCTCGATCAGTCCAAGGCGATCTTGATCAAGGCCGTGGAAGATGAGCCCGATTCGTTTGCACCCTATCTCCGTCTTGCCTTTATCATGGAACGTCTACTGGGTGAACATGAAGAGACGGTCGAGATTTGTGAGCAGCGGCTCTCGCGTGAGTTTTCACGTAAGGGAATTGAAGCTGCGCGCAATCGCTTCAATGTCTTTCTTTTGAATGTGTGGGCATCGGAAGCGTGTGTTGCTCTGGCAAACGACAAGAAGGATGAAAAGGAAGAGTGGATCGCAAAAGCTGAACAGTATCTCGCAGATGCTCGCGGCGAGGCACCAAGTCACCCATTGGCGTTTCATCAGGAAGGTCGAATTCGCTTGGCTCAAGGCCGAGACCGCGCCGCGCTGGAAGCGATGCGAAAGGCGGATGCTCGGTACAAATCTGCAAACCGTGTGGACTGGGAACTCAAGACAGCGCTAGCCAACTTGCACATTCGCTTGAAGCAGCCGGGCGCGGCGCTCGAGCTCTTTGAAGATGTGATGGAACTTGCCCAGGCGCAACGAGGGTCGGATGCCATCTACTGGGTGCTGTATGCACAGGCGTTGACGGAGACCGGTCAGTATAGAAAAGCGGCCGCCGTTCTCGACCCCATTCTCATGCGTCGTCCGACCTTGAAACCTGCACTTGAGTTGAAGGCGGCTGTGCTGGAACGCATGGGGCAGCACAAGCTTGCGGGTGAAGTGATGCCTTCCAATTCAACATCCGCGATTCTGCGAGCAAAAGAGAGCCTCTTACGGAATGACCGTGATACAGCACTTCAAGTGTTGAAAGATGCCCATGCGGAGACGCCCGACGATTTCAGACTGACCGGTGCGCTGGTGGCACAACTCGTACGGCAGGACGACTATAAAGGCGCTGAAGAAGTCATCGCGACGGCGAAGAAGGCTAACCCGGATTCGCCGCGGATCAGTGCTCTAGGGATATGGGTGGACCGCTCGCTGTCGGAAGAGCAACGCGATGCCAAGCTCCTTTCCATCATCGAGTCAGAGGAGAACGAGTTCCAGCGCATGCTCGATCTTCTCGACTACTATCAATCACGCGACCAGGAGTCGGAAGCACTGGTATCGCTCGATCGTGCCATTGAGCTGGCACAAGAGACGACAGCCGATGCCACGATGCGATCTTCATTGCGATCCTTGCTTCGCCTGAAACTGGATATCGGCTGGCGCCTGAAAGACAAAGAGGTTATGCAGGCGGCACGCGACCTCGCAGCCGAGATGGATGTCGATGGTGCATCCGGAAAGACGTTTGCCGGACTCTACCATATGTTGTGGCGCGAATGGACACTCGCTGCAGACATGTTCCGCGGCGCCCTTGATATTCAGGGAACGGACGCCGAATCCATGGGCCACCTCGGTGAATGCCTGTTGATGATGGAACGAACGGATGATGCGCGCAAGTACATGGAACGTGCCGTCCGTATCAACCCGAATCTGGCGATCGCCCATCGTGGTCTTGCAAGGTTGGCAAAATTGCGCGGCGATCGCGCGGCGCTCGAGCGTCATCTGACGGAATGTGAACGTCTGATTCCCAGCGATAAGTGGGTTCGCGCGGAACGCTTCCTGTTGGAAGAACGATCGAGCCCGGTCGAAGCGATTGCCAAGCGCGAGCGACTTTATGAGAAAAGCCCCGATGATATGGCCAATCTCCGGCGGCTTGCAGCACTCTGTGCAACCGAGGGGCTGCGAGACAAGGCTGACAAGTACTATAAGGAACTCATTGATAAGAACCCCGACGACCGTCAGTTGGTCATGATTGTCAGCAGCTACTATCGCCAGACTGAGCGCCCGGATAAGGCTCTCGCGCTGGTTCAGGATTTCAAGGAATCGCGCGACTCGACGGACGATGCTGCCGAAGCTGCCATTCTGATGGCACTTCACTATGTGAATACCAGAGCCTATGACGATGCGGAAGCGGTGCTGCTTGCCGCGTCCGATGCGAATCTTACGCTGAACCTGGCTCGCTCACTCGGCGAGTTCTATCAGCAGTATGCCGGTAAGCCGCAGGAGGCGATTCAGTGGTACCAGAAGGCCGCGTCCCTTGCGGAAGCAGAAGAGCCTGAAACCGTAGCGACCATGCTCGAAAACGAGATCCGATGCTACCTTGAACGAGATCTCAATGACCTCGATGCAGCATCGCAGAAGATCGCCGCTCTGCGTTCGCGCTTTCCTGATAGCGCCCGAGCGTTCCTGCTGAATAGCGAACTGAATGCACGCCGTGGGAAAGTGGATGCCGCTATCAACGATCTTTCGGATTACCTCAACGCAGCGCCGACCGATACCGTGGCCCGCTTTCTACGTGCCAAACACTATGTGGCACTCGGGCAGGTAGGTGCGGCGATCAAGGATCTGGAGACCATACGCCAACGTGCGCCACTTGCACTTGATCTTCGTCCGCGACTCCTGCTTGCCGGATTGCACCAGC
>JBMYUM010000034.1:0-16950 GCA_049605375.1 Phycisphaerae bacterium
CCTGACGACTACGTCATCGCAACCGGTGAAACCCACACCGTCAGAGAGTTTGTTGAGAACACCTTCGAACTTCTCGATCTTGATTGGAAGCAGTTCGTCGAAGTCGATCCGCGATACTTCCGCCCTTCCGAAGTCGACACGCTGTGCGGCAACGCAACCAAAGCCAGACAGCAACTCAACTGGGAACCCAAAGTCGCATTCAAAGAACTCGTACGTGAAATGGTCGAAGCCGATCTGGAAATGGCACGAAACGAACGCATCATCAAGGACAGCCAGCTGGCCTGCCCGTAATCAAAGCACTCGATCAAACGGCATCAACGCCATCGGAAGAGTGATCAGAACGCAGGATCGCTGGCAGAAAAAACATCAGGACAACAAAAGAAACAACGTGACCGACTAGAGTCATCGTTGCAATCCCCAACCCGGAAGCATCAGCAAACCCCAACAAGACAACTTGCAGAATCAACAACGGAACGTACGCCCAAAGAAACGCAAAGTGCCCCCGCGCCATGCCGGCTACGGCAACAAAATACCCACCGAAACCAAACCAACGCGCGAGAGCAATCCGAAACAGAAAGTCCGCCCCGTCGCCGAAGGAAGGCTTGAACAACACCGAGAACACCGATGTCGACCACACCGCCAGCACCACCAGCGGAACCCCGGACACCAGAACAAAGAGCGTCGTGACGCGTGCAAACGGTCCCCACAATGACTGACCAGCACCATGACGGGACGCTAACGCCGGCAAGAGCAACGTGGTAAAAGGAGTCACCAACGCACTGATCAACTTGCCCAACGTAAACGCCGCACCATACACACCAGCGTCAAACGATGGCAGGAGTGTGTTGGCGGCAAAAATATCGACATGCTGAAAACCCGCCGAAACCAACATGGTGACCAGCATCGGCAAAAGCAGCAGAGAATCCGAACGACCACGATCGCCACTCGTCGAAGACGCTGCACTCTCCGCGCCGCCGCCATCCGGTTCGAGCCCGGCCAGTCGCGTACGGATTGACCAGTGTGCAAGCCCCCAGGCTCCGACCGCTCCCAACACGTAGCCGCCGACCCCACTGATCGGATCAAGCATCAGGACCAGGAGCGACAGTCCCAGTAATGCCCGCGTCGACGCCTCAATCACGCCGTTCCAACTCAGCGTGCCGAACGCCTGCAGGCCACGCAGAACACCACGCTCAATACTCAACAACAGCGTGACCGAGATGCCCAGCAACGACAAACCGATCAGGGTCCAACGCTGGATGTTCAAGACTCCGGCAAGCCACGGTACGCAAATGAAACCAGGTAGCAGACCGACACCAATCGCAACCAGCGTACGACGGCGCAATCGAACCACGGTCGGCAACACCAACCAGGGCCGACCCGCCCCCCAATGCAGCGCGGTCAACCTGGCAACCGCACCATTCAACGGCCCGAACGCGAGCTGACCAGCCGTAACGATCGCCATGGCAGCAACAAAGTCCGCCGCCAGATCGTTGCCCAGCCAATTCTGCGTCACGATTGAGAAAATCAGCCCGAGGCCCGCAGTGACGACGGTCCCCATCAACAATATCAGGCTTTGGCGTGCTTCCAGGCGCATGCCCTATTCTGCGTCGGACACGCTGGACGGCAAGCCGGAGACACGAGTAAACTGCGTCGACACAAGGAAGGTCGCTGCGAACAAGGCACCATGGCGGTAGAACGACTTCGCGCGTATCACCGATACTCAGACGCTCTTGGTTGGTTCCACTATGAAATATGTCATCGCACTTGTCCTGGCCCTCAGCCTCAACGCGGCCGCAAATCTACTGATGAAAACGGGAGCACAGGCACTCGCCGCACGCGGAGGACTGCTCGCCGATGGCCCCGCGGCCGCAGTCGGTAAAATTCTCACCACACCCGCCCTGCTCATCGGTCTGATCTGCTTCGGACTCAACGCGGGCTTCTACATGTTCGCACTCCAAAGCAAACAACTGAAAATCAGCATCGCCTATCCCATCATGGTCGGGGGCGGCTTCGCCGTCATCGCCGTTCTCGCATACGTCCTGCCGCACATGAAAGAACGCTTGACATCCATACAATGGGGTGGCGTCGTCTTGGTCCTGGCCGGTATCATGATCATTGCCACGCAATCAGATAGGCAGGAAATCCAGGCCAACACTCCACAGGTAGAACAACAGGAAGCCTCATAGCGCAGGTAGCCGGAAAGGAAAAACCAACATGGAAACGCAAACCGGAACCGTAAAGGCACTGGCTCGACGTGCAGAGAAATCCGACCCCATGGAAGAAATCAATGAAGCCGTGCTCGAAGCCGGCGGTGGCGTCGCCGGAGAATCACGCTCACCCGGTAAACGCGCCGTTACGCTTCTCGCCGTAGAGGCATGGAACAAAGCCTGTGCCGAAGTTCAATCCGAACTGCCCTGGTGGATTCGTCGCGCCAATATCCTGATTGACGGCATCGATCTTCAGCAAGCGCTCAACAAGGAAATTCACATCGGCGAGACCATCATGCAGGTGCACGGAGAAACCAGACCATGCCAACTCATGGACGACCAGCACGAAGGCCTCCGCGCCGCACTGAAGCCCGACATGCGCGGCGGAGTCTTTGCGGAAGTGATCAAAGGCGGCACCATTCGTCCCGGTGATCAGGCACGACTGATCTTGTCGTAACTGCGCGTTAACAGGCTGCAGCATGCCGCACGCTCAATTCGATGACCGCGGCAGGCTCGCAAGAATCTCCTGATGAAGCCGGGCCAATCCGCCATCTTTACGACGTACATTGAAGTGGTTCGCGCCATCGATGAATCGAATGTAACCCGGCACAAATCCACCGTGACGCCGCTTGGCCGACAACGACGGAACAGGCTGCGCCACGACGTCGGTCAGCGCCTGCTGCAAAATGCGAACCGCACCATCCAGCGAAAAATTGTCCGCCGTGCCAACAATGATCCGAATGCGATCCTTGAAAATCCATGAGCACACGCCCGGCTGCGCTCGAAGCTTCGCAACGATGTCGAATCGCCGAAGAGACGCCACCTCCGATCGCATAATCTCACCGGTCTGGGAATCAAAGAAATCAGCAGGATGCCCGTCAGCTCCACGACGACCAAACGCCGCGATCCACGAATCCCACTGCTGGGCAGAGGTATTCCGCGGACCAATCGCGTTCTCAAGCTGATTCTCCTCGCGGATCGTCAGAAACACCTTCCCCGACGTTTCAACGCTGGGCCAATCCTCAGAACGCCCCATCCCCCGATACATATTGGCATCATCGTAGACATTCACACGCTGAAACGCCTCAAACGTCACCGGGTCCGGCGCACTGGCCCAACAGCCGCCACCAAACACCTCGGGATACGTAAGCGCCAACCAGATCGCACTCCAACCACCGGACGAATGGCCGCGCACGAAGCGACCCTCCGATGATGTCGTCAAAGGGAACCGCTCCTCCAGCAACGGTATCAACTCATGCACCAGCGCCGAGCCCACCGGACCGTTGTTGTCCGAATCAGCAAACAGGTGATGCCCATGAGGTCCTTCCGGATCAAGAACCACAAAAGCAGCGCGCTGTCCAAGCACTGACGCAGTGCGCTCCAGTTCCCGCATGATGCCGCGCACGCCCGCCCGGTGATTCGAACCGAAAGCGGGTACAACAAAGATCACAGGCAACCGTGACCGGGACTCGTGATCCACCGGCATCAACACCGCAGCATGCAGGTCGACATCACGACCATGAAAAGCAGTCAACCGGTCGCTCTTCAACGAAACCCATGACACACCGGTAAGCGTCACCGCCTCCGGTTGCTTGACCGTGTGCACAAACCGAATACCCACCCGGTCTGCATCGCGTCCGACTCCGGAATCTTCCGACGTCCCCTTCACCTCAAACACAAAAATATCAGAGAAGAGATTCCCAGGCTCTCGATCCCACCGGCTGTCACCCCGCACATGGTCCACCACGGCACGGGCTTTGTATCGTCCCGGCGACATCTCCGTCATCGACTGGAATGAACACGTCGCATTGTTCGGTAACGAAACCGTGCGCCCCGGACGAAATTTACTGACGTCCCATCCACAAATCATCTGCTTTCGAAACAGGAACGGCCCATCAGCCGGATCACCACGCTCGTCAGCCGGCAGCAGGTAGAGAACCAGACGCCCCGACGTCACAGGCGTGGACGTTTCATTCACCGCCGTGAATGTCTTCGCATGCGCCACCGAAAACACGCTCAACACAAGCCACGCCGTGAACGTCTGCTTCAAAGAAATTTGCTGCACGGAGTCATTTCCTGCGACACCATAGGTGAATCACCCGAACGAACCGTCAGGGTACTCCAAACCGTGACGACGCCCAAGGCAGAAACACAGCCAGGGAAGACAAGCCCGCGGTCAATGACACGGCAATGCAACACCACGCCGGTAAACGTGGCGACGACGAAGACGTATAGAGATGTCCCATAAAAATTTTAGATGGAATCGACGAACGATTACCTTGCGCTGGTAAGAAAAGGGATGCGGTGGCGCGGGCACGGTCGGGTTTTGAGAAGGAACAACCCGCACCACCGCAGAGAACGTCGCAGCGATCATCAGTGCGTCATTCCGATGATTTCCGGGATTGCCCCGAAAGCCGGACGTCAATAAATACTAGGCCTGTGATTCTGAAACGGCAAACAACTGATACGCCTTTTATGTCAGATAAAAACGTCACTTACAGTGTAATTCGTAGTTTCAAAAAGAAGCGCAGTACAAATCGATCAAGCCGAGCGCGTGGAGAGTCTGCCGCTCCGCCACGCGGGTCCGATACGTTCAATTTGTACAAGCCAATGAGAGGCGGAAACGACCGCCGGATGAGGGATGACAGGACTTGTTAGTCACAGACATGTAACAGCGTGGCCACTACTCGAGTGCCGACACGTCAACCTTAGTCACGCGGTTGATTTCATCGATCGTGGTCATTCCTTTGACGACCTTGGTCCAACCATCTTCGCGCATCACTTTCAAACTGTACTTCCCACGGGCAATGTCAAGAATCTCCGTGGCCGACCTTCGCTCCAAGACCATCTCGCGAATCTCGTCGTTGATCATCAGCAACTCATAGATTCCGAGACGACCACGGTAACCTGAATGGCGACACTCGCGGCAACCCTTACCCTTGTACACGGGTTCACCAGGTGAAAGTTTAAAGTCTGCCGGAATCTCAATGGGATCAGGTTCGTACGGCTCTGCACAATGCTTGCAAATGCGACGCACAAGTCGCTGTGCCAACACGCCACTGAGCGCACTGGAAACAAGGAATGGCTCCACACCCATATCCAGCAATCGAGTCGCAGCGGTCACCGAGTCGTTGGTGTGAAGGGTACTGAACACAAGGTGACCCGTCAGCGATGCATTGATCGCAACCTCGGCCGTCTCCAAGTCACGAATCTCACCGACCAGAATAACGTCAGGGTCGTGACGAAGGAACGAACGAAGACCGGATGCAAACGTCAACCCAATACCTGAGCGAACGTTAACCTGCTGAATGCCGTCAAGGTAATACTCGATCGGGTCCTCGACAGTCAGAATCTTGATCGCGTCATCACGGATCGTGTTAAGCATCGCATAAAGCGTCGTCGTCTTACCAGAACCCGTCGGCCCAGTCACAAGAATGATACCGTACGGCTGCTGAATCAGATGACGAATGCCGTCATGGGCCTCGTCCATCAAACCAAGCTGGTCCAGCGACAACAACACCGACTGCTTGTCCAGAATACGCATGACGACCGCACCACCGAAAGCGGTTGGAACAATCGACACACGAAGGTCAATGTCGCGATTCTGTGCCTTGATCTTGAAACCACCGTCCTGCGGCAGTCGCTTCTCCGCAATGTTCAAATTCGAAAGAATCTTGATACGACTGACAATGGCGGCGTGAAAACGGCGAATTTCCGGCGGAACATTGGTGGTGTGCAACACACCGTCAATTCGGTAACGAATCTTCAGGTCATTCTCGTAGGGCTCAATGTGAACGTCACTGGCGCGATCGCGAATCGCTTCCAGCAGAATCTCGTTCACGAGCTTGACCACCGTCGCTTCCTGCGCCTGCTCAATCAAGTCCGCGTTGTCAGCGTCATAGTCGGAAACGACCTCGACATCAGAAGCGTCGATCATCGCCTCGACAGTGTGACCACCAACACCAAAGTACTGCTTGATCACACGGGAAATTTCTTCACCGGTCGCCAAAACCGTCTCGATCTTGGCACCCATGAGCATGCGAAGCTCATCGAAAGCATAAAGATTGAAGGGATTGTTGGTCGCGACGCGAATCGCACCATTCTGGCGATCGATGGGAATGACCCGATCACGGTGAACGACCTTCGTCGGCGCCTCTTTCAGCAAACTCTGGTCGATCTCGATTTCGGACAAGTCAACCAGCGGGATGTGAAGCTGCTCGCCGTAGATTTCAAGGTAATCTCGCTCGTCGATGTAACCCAGACGAACCAGACTCTGCTCGACACGCTCCGAAGGCTTCAACGAAGCCTTGCCCTGCTCGAGCTGATCCTTCGAAATCTTCTTACGCTCTACAAGTATCTCGCCTACACCCACGCTATCTTCCTGTAGTCATAGTGGCAGGTTAATCAGTCAATACGTAACTTCGGATGATTCGATGGCCCACCATCACTCCGGCCATGACGCAATGCCGGAATCACGAGCGTCCGTACCACCGCACATCCATCGCGGATTCCCGGTGAACACACTCGTACCTGATCTTATACACCGCTCCGCGAGCTTGGTTCCCGGCTACCGCAATATTTGTAAACCAAGAAACAACAAGCCTTTACAAGCCAACAGCACGTAAGCCATGGTCGCCTTCATGCCATTCCCGGCCCGATAACGTCACGTTTTCCATGCTCCTCATGGAATCAACCGGGCCGACCAATTAGGACCGCGAAGCGGTCCATGAGCCCCTCCGAACCCCTATCCTTACCCGTACCCGCAGAATGCCGCAACCACGGGCACCGTCGGCCGCCTTCAACCAACAGGACCCGCGAATACAATGGCTCGCCGCCGGAACCCGTGGCTCACCCCCTGCCGCCCGGAACCTTACCTTGGTGAGCAAAAGGAAGATCCACCCGCACCGGTCGAGGCAGGCAGGCTGACGGTTCGACGCGGATCGTCCGATATAGTTCGGTGGATGCGAAGAATTGCTACCAGCCGGGTACGGACAAACCCGTCGAACGCTGAAAAAGACAACACTCATTGGCAGGTGACACGATGAACGGAGCACCATCAGTGCCGGATACAACGATCGCCGAACTGCAAAGCCGTGGACACCACGTGGTCGCTGAGCACTACCAGCGCGCGTCGGCAGAAACCAAGGCACTGCTCAAAGAGCAACTCTCAAACATCGATTGGCAACTGCTCGATGACCTCGTTGAACAGCTTGTTATGAACAGACAAGACGACCGCACATTTGGTGACCTCAAACCCGCTACGGTTTATGACGAGTCGACATGCAACGAACATCACCCCGACGCCATCGAGCTCGGTCATCACCACTTGCGTGAGGGCAAGGTCGCGGCCTTCACCGTAGCCGGTGGCCAGGGATCACGTCTCGGCTTCTCCGGCCCGAAAGGCGCCATGCCTTTTGTTCCCGTCACCAAGCGAACGCTGTTCGAAATCTTCGCGATGACCATCAAACGCGCCGGCACGATCTACGAAACGACCATCCCCTGGTTCATCATGACCAGCCAGGAAAACGACCGTGCGACGCGCGCGTTTTTCAACAAGCACGCTCACTTCGGCTTGGCGGCCGGCCAGATTCACTTTGTGCAGCAGCGAATGCTGCCGGTCGTCGATTTTGACGGCAAACTCCTGATGAGCGACAAGGGTGAACTCGCGCTGGCTCCGAATGGTCACGGCGGATCGCTCGATGCCATGGCCCACCACCACGCTTTGCAAACCATGCGCGATCACGGCATCGAGACAATTTCCTACTTCCAAGTTGATAACCCACTTGTACAGCCGTTCGATCCATCGTTCATCGGTATGCACATCAAAACCGGTTCCGACATGAGCACGAAAGTCACCCCCAAAGCCCATGACCATGAGCCGGTTGGAAACGTCTGCCTGGCTGACGACAAGCTGACCGTGATTGAATACTCAGAATTTCCCAAGGCGTTGTGCGAAGAACGAAACGAACAAGGTGCGCGTCAATTCGACACGGGCAACCTCGCCATTCATCTGCTGGACCTGTCTTTCGTTGAAAAGCTCACCAAGGACGGACTGCAACTTCCCTATCGCCGTGCCGAGAAGAAGGTGTCACACCAGAATGCCGCCGGTGAAATCCAACAACCGGATTCACCCAACGCGGTCAAATTTGAGACGTTCATCTTTGATGCACTGCCACTTGCCAACAACCCACTCGTGTACCGGGTAAACCGCGCCACGGAATTCGCTCCGGTCAAAAACGCCACGGGATCGGATTCACTGACCACCTCCCGCGACGCACTCGCAGCGCGCTCCCGCCAGTGGCTGTCAGTCATCTCCGCCTCGTGGGCTGAAGCACTGACGACCGTCGAAACACCGATTTACCTTCTCCCTTCGCGAGCGCTGAACGCGACAGACGTGATGAAATCGTTGGGCGATAAAGACCCGTCGGACCTGCTCAAGAACGCTCAACGACCTTCATCCACCACAGCCGAACGCGACGCCGATGGCGAAGATGACATACCCATCATCGAAATCAGCTGACTCACTGATCTCGCTGATGATGCAACACCAAGTGCCGGGCAACCAACACTGACCACCGTGCACAGTCGTCAAAAAAGGAGGGACGCTTCCTCCAAGCCGCAGGAAGCGCCCCCAAACACGACGCACACAATATTGATAACCCGGCTTCAGTGAACCGGGTTCAATTCGAAGCAAATCGAATCTGGTTCCGCCTACGGGGCCACCAGAATCGACTGACAGGCTCCAAGCGTCTCCGGCTGGAAGAGCTGCAACTGCAGCGCATCATCCACGAAGCGAATCGTCAGTTCGTGGCCTGCCTCGCCAAAAGCGACGACGTCATCACCGGTCGCCTCCACTTCGTCACAGATGAGAACAATTTCGTCATCATTCTCGGGCAGTCCGATCAGGAACAACGACTGGCCTTCCTGAGCAAGTACCACTTCACCGTCACTACCCGGACAGTTCCCTTCGAGAATGTAGGTGCCAAGGGCATCAATCCAAACCTGCCCGATCTCGCACGCGTCCCCGATACCGTTGTCGTTGCTATCCAACTGGTCCCCATTCGGCGTGTCAGGACAATTATCGCAAACGTCACCAACATCATCACCGTCAGCATCCGCCTGATCCGGATTGTCATCATCCGGACAGTTGTCGCAGATGTCGCCGAGACCGTCGTCATCGGAATCCGTCTGATCGGCACTGGCAACGTCGGGGCAGTTGTCACAGTCATTCGGCCAACCATCATTGTCGGTATCGTTTTCGGAGTTCAGGAACGACTCATGACGGCCACCACCGCCGTTGAGGCGATCTTCCGCTTCATCGTTGAAGGTACACTCAAAGCCACCGTTTTCGCACTTCACGCCGGGGATGATGCAGGCCGACGGTCCAACGGTTACGGCGTCGGGAGTGCCATCACAATCCTGATCAATATCGATACCAGGCGTCGAGAGTACGACACCGAACTCGTCGGGATCAAACTCACCAGGACCATCAAGTTTTACGAAGCCGTTGCCATCTCCCATCAACTGCAATGCCTCGCAGATCTGATCGGGATCACCGCAATCAACCTCCACCGTCATCTCTTCCATTTCATCTGATGCGCGGCTGGTAAAAATGAACTTCGGCAGCACGGGAATGTTCGAATCAAATGTGCCGCAATCTTCCTCTTCGAGCGTCAACGCCATCGAACCAGTCGATTGGCCTTGTGATGAAAGACAAACACGCACATCCCACTCGACAGGATTTTCACCACCCGTGGTGATCATGATCGGCTCAACGCTGGTCAGGCTGAGTGCGACCATCTCCACCTCAACGGTCACGGTTTCACCGACTTCTTCCGGACAAACATCTTCCATGCGACGGACGATGGTGTCGGCTGGACCGAGTGACTCATTCAGCGGAATGCCTTGAAGCATGACGGTACCTTCAAAGGCGTCCGATCCTTCTCCGAAGAAACCGGCAGGGATTGGATTGCCCTCGAACGAATAGCTTGTGTTGCTTCCCGGAGGGGTCACCCACAAATCGTCAACCGGCCCGTCACCGTTGTCTCCGCCATCATTCGCGTTGCCATTGTCGTCACCGCCGTCGTTGTCACTTCCATTGTCATTGACGTTGTCGTTGCCACCGGGGTCCATGGTGCCACCGTCGGGACATCCCGGCACCGCCACCACTGCCAAAGCCAGACCGAATGCGACCAACGCCCTTCCACCGACGTGACGTAATGACGCGTGGATCCGCGGCATCTCCCGCTGGGCTTTATCAAGCCGGGATTGGCGGCCAAGGAACAGGCCGACGCGTGCTGCCTGTGACAGCTGACTGCAAATAAACAGAATCGTGTGCATCACGGTCCGCGATACGCGAACCAAGACGGTCGAAAGCGTTGACATGATGGTCTCCCGATGAATTCGAAAGGGGCAGATCAACCCGAACATCTGCCTCATTCATCTGGGTATCGGCATTCTCATTCCTGGCGGGCCAGTCGCTTTGCGGCCGCACGCCCCAGGCCGACGCTACTCAGCGCAACTCAGTGCTATTCAGCACCATTCATCGTTCCTCATCACGGCTTCCGTCGCGACCAACCGGCATCGGGATGTGCGTGCTCGCGCATTTCAACCTGTGCGTTCGAATATGCACACATGCCTCTGGTCATTCGGATTCGGCCCGACTCTGTGGCCCGCTGTTTCTCGCTGATGCCAAGCTAGCGTGGCTGCCCTTCAAGATCTGGGGGGTCGGGTATTTAGTATCGCCTGAGAATACCAATGACGACGCCTTGAATCTCCACGTTCTGGGAGTAGATGGGTTCGTAGTTCGGATTGGCGGGCTGAAGCCGAATGCGATTCTTCTCTTTGAAGTACGTCTTGAGCGTGGCTTCTTCGCCGTCAACAAGTGCGACAACGGTGTCGCCGTTGGTGGCGTTGGACCGTGCCTCGTAGACAACCAGGTCACCGTCACGAATCTGCTCGTCGATCATGCTTTCACCACGAACGTTCAAAACGCGCACGGGATGGCGACTGGTAAACAGCGTTTCCAGATCCACGTCATCTTGTTGTTCGATGGCTTCGATCGGACTACCAGCCGCGATTGTACCCACGACGGGGAGAACGGTCGGCCTTTCGTCAGGCAGCCGAACAGCGTCCGTCAGCCTCAAAGAGCGTGCCTTGTTTGAATGATGGATAAGCAGCCCTTTTTTCACCAAGGTCTGTACGTGTTCGTGAACTGTGACCTTGTTGATGCCGAGGTAGTCGGCCATCTCCTGCAGGGTCGGCGAATACCCGCGATCGCGCCGGGTGTTGCGAATCAGGACAAGGATGTCCAGTTGCCGCGGCGTCAGGTTTTCGGATTCGCTTCCGACGGACGGTTCGCGTTTTGGCATGCGTGTTCTCCGTTAGGTGTTCGAGCCCCAGCGGGCCAATCACGACTTTGGGTATCTTACCTTCTGCTGCCAGACGACGAAGCAGAGCGACAAGAGGCGATGCGTTTGCTTCGGGCACGGGCCAAACCAGTCGTGCCGCGGACGCGGCGGCTGTCTGTATCGCACGGCTCAGCTTTTCCGGGCAGTGACTTTGGTGCTGGTGCCGTACGTCCTGGTGGCGGACGTCCTGGTGCCGTACGTCCTGGTGGCGGACGTCCTGGTGGCGGACGTCCTGGTGGCGGACGTCCTGGTGGACGGAGTGTTGAACAATGCTTGCACTCCGCCAGTTCTCCCAGATACGCGTCACCCCGATACGAGTCAGGACTGCCCGCCACAACGGCGCGACGTTGTCATGTTCGCAAACTGGCCGTGAATTGGCTGGCCGTGAATTGCCTGGCCGTAAACTGTCTGGCGAACCGGATGCGTCATCGGCGGTCGCGTTTCGGCGGCTGGTCAGCCTGGAAGCCCGGCCGGACGTTTGCACGGTCACTGGTTGTTTGTCGCGTGGCTTATGCATGACGCCGAGCGTCAGTGTGCTGTATTCGGCGGATGGGCCAAAGGCACAGAGCGGAAGCACGTCGGGTTCGTGATGCGGGTCTGGTTCGGTGTTGGCACACGTGCTTTTTCGAGTGCCTGCTCGAGTGCTTGCAGCTGCAGCGGCACTTGGGCGAGCTTTCTCCTGCGCGGTTGTCTTGTTCGTTGATTCACCAACGAGCGCGTCATGTGCACGGTCAACGGGGTTGTGAGCCATGCTGCCAACTTTGTTGCCACCAGTATTGCCACCAGTATCGCCCATTGAGTCAATGGAGTTGCCACTGATGTTCGTCGGCACATCCGTTGGGTCGTGTTTGTCACGACGGGTGCGGAGTGCCTTGCCGAGCCGAATCGCTGACTCTTCCAGTGGCGATTGCCTGTTCATCCCATGCCATCCGTCTACTAGTTTCGGTACGAGCAGATTCGGCACCGGAATTTCAGGCGTTGTATGTTCAGGCGTTGTGTGTTCGGGCAATGGGGTCATTTCTGCGTCTGATGCAGAAAGTGCGATGTCTTCCCGTTCACGCATGAATTGCGACCGTTTCAGTTTCGATTTGAACTTGGTCGGTGCTTTTCTGGGCTGTTTCTTGCATGCCATGACTGTGCAATCCTTTGCTACAGGTGGGCGGTTGCTGATTCTTGTTGCCGTTGGGGTGGCTGAGCTGTTCATTTGGATCCAGCGCTGTTCGGTTGGATCCAGCAGCACCCTGACATTGACCTAATAGTACCCTAACAGTTGGCGAACGGCAAGTTTTTGTTTGGTTTTTTTTCGGCGGAGGTTCGGATGTTGTTCGTTCAGGGGTTGGATGATGCGGCTGGGTGGCACGGGTGTGTGGTGCGCGTGCAGGCTTCTGGGCTGCTTGTTGATGGTTCTGGGGTGCTCGGTGATGGTTGGCGTGCGGGTAGGCTCGGTGGCTATTGAAGCGATTGTTGTTGAATCTGTGGTGCTGTCGGCACAAAAAAACCGGCCCAACCTAAGGTTGGACCGGCTTCTATCTACTGTCTGGGATTGGTGCAGGTCTTAGCGGTTGTTGCCCTTGAGCGAACGACCACCGGTGCGACCGACAACAACTTCAACACCCTTTGCAGCGCGAGCCTGGAGCTTTTCCGAGGTCGGGCTGAGCAGGAATGTTTCTTCACCCGACTGGATCGAGACGACGAACGTTCCCGATGCACCGCGGGCAGCGCGGAAGTTGTACGTTACGAGGTAACGGCCATCAGCGACGTCGGTCGAGCCCGACATCATCAATGCGCCTGCACGGCTCTTTACGCTATCGACTGCGTCGATGACCTGTGCGTTACCGAATACGAAATCGTTACGCTCTTTGTCGATCACAATCGACTCAAGTTCGAGCGTACCCTGGCGGCCACCCGTGGCTGCCACTTGTACCTGATAGACGGCTACGTCTTCGACGTTCTTTACGAAAACGTCGACCGATACCAGTTCACCGCTACTGATCCGCTTTGCGCTTGCCTTGAGTTCAAGGTTTGCATTCGACGAAACTGCACTTGATTCTGCGACAGCGGTTGCTGCGAACAGACCCAAGATACCCATAGACAAGAGCTTTACATGTGTCTTCATTGGTTCACTCCACACTGTAGGATCCCACGACTTCAGTCATCCCGTGACGCGCCGATGACCATATTCTACTTCACGATTAGACAGCTGCCAGAAAATTATTGACACGGCGATCTAACTTTTGCCGCGACATTTTTGCGCGTTGTCCGCCCAGGTATAGATCAGATTCAATGATATCTGACACACCATGAAACGTTTGCTGCGTGTCATTCCACCTGACTGTCCGGCATGTTCGTTCCATCTGCATAAACGTGTTTACCCTTGATTTCGGTCAACAAACGCGGTTTTTGTATGATCAGATTGGTAAATCGCGCGGGACGCCGGTCCGGTCCGGCCGTATGCCATCATGCAGAAAAACCAGCAGGAAAACCCTAGATCGCGGAATTTCGGGGTTCATCGGCGGTCCGATCGACCGGAGTTGCGCAACGTCTTTGTTACGTTGCCGTGACACGCCCAGAGGCCTTTGCGGGCTGTTTTGAGACGTTTCGGGTTGCCACGCATGGCGTCGTTCGTGGTTGTTTCGGCGTAAAATCCGTGGACTTGTTCGGTATGGCTTTCGCGACTGGCTTATGACGAGCGTTTGTCATCGTTGTAACGGATAGAGTTTGACGGCCTGGTCTTGTTTGTGGGTCAGTTGGTAGGCTGTGTTGACCTGCAATGCATTCCATTTCTGTTCGAGGCCGTCTGGCCACGTCACGGTGACATCGATTTGATTGGCATCGGGTCCCAGTCCGAGGTGGACACGATGATCATGTCCAGCGCAGTAGCTGTAGGCTCGTGTTGCCGTTGCCACACGTGTGGTATCGGCGGCGTTGTGTTCATTGCCGTTCTTGATGGTGAACGAAAGACGTGTTTGTTCGATCGGTTTACCGGCACGGTCCAGGACAAGCGTGAGCGCCTTGTTCTTTGATGAATTGTGTTGGTTCACCCAGAGGCTGGCTTGTCCACCGTTGTTTACGACGATGACATCGACGTCGCCGTCGTTGTCGATGTCACCGAAACCAGCGGCTCGTCCTGTCCCGAAGGTTGATTCGGATGCCGGCGTGGGCTTGACCATGGCATAGGCGATGTCTCCCTCGGCAAGGAACAGCAAGTCGGGTTCGCCGAACGGGTCATCCTTGTTCACGGTTGGTTCTGACAGTCCCACGCGACCGTTGGTAATGAAGATGTCACTGTGTCCGTCTTGATCAAAATCGGCGAAGCCCATTCCGAAGCCGGTGTAGGGAAGGCTGGATGTAGAGAGGCCGTGGCTTGATGTCACGTCATCGAACCAGCCTCCACGATTGAGGTAGAGCGTATTGGTTTCCTCTCGCAGGTGGGTCATGAAGAGGTCGAGCATGCCGTCATGATTGACATCTTGGGCGGCGACCCCCATTCCAGCCTCAGCGGCACCGTTCACATTGACGGCACAACCAGCCAATACGGCATCGTTCTTGAATGTCGCGTTTCCCTGGTTGACCCAGAACTGGTTGGGCATGCCATCGTTGGCCACGTAGATGTCGGTCTTTCCGTCGGCGTTGAAGTCGCCGAGGGCCACGCCGAGCCCATTTCCGAAAGCGGAGTGAAGTCCTGCCGCTTCGCTGATGTCGACAAAGGTTCCGTCGCCCTGGTTTTGATAAAGGGTGTCTTTCGAGGGTGACTTGTAGTTGTTGGGCTTGCAATAGTCCTGCTTGCCGGTCCCGGAGAAGCAATTGCGTTCGGTTTCGACGCTCCAGTCGAGGTAGTTTGTCACGAAGAGATCGAGATCGTCATCGCCGTCGATGTCGACGAATGCCGTGCTGCAACTC
Organism: Phycisphaerae bacterium; assembly: GCA_049605375.1. GTDB lineage: Bacteria > Planctomycetota > Phycisphaerae > UBA1845 > UBA1845 > JADFOB01. Next base: position 15,518 of record JBMYUM010000034.1, read on the forward strand.
CATCCTGGGTCACCGGTGCCGGTGTTCGCGGTGACGTCCTGAAACGTTCCGTCGCCGTTATTCTTGAGCAGGACATTGGGACCGACATTGGTGATGTAGATATCGTCATCGCCATCGCCGTCATAGTCACCCACTGCACAGCCCATCCCGTACGCGGTGTCTCCGGTGCCGGAGGCGGCGGTCACATCGGTAAACGTCCCGTCGCCTTTGTTGCGAAAGAGCTGGTTCGGCGACGTTGATTCGGTTTGTGGTCGGAGTGTTCCCCCCTGCACGAAGTAGACATCGAGCCAGCCATCGTTATCGAAGTCCAGCAGGCAGACCCCGCCCGACATGATTTCGGGGAACAGATAGTCTCCGGGTTTGCCGCGTACGTGACGAAAGTCGAGTCCGCGGGTGATCGCTTCATCTGAAAAGTGATCTTGCAGGTATTGGTCGCCGGCCGGTTTTTTTGAAGGTGCTGTTTCGTTGCCGTCTGCATCGCTTGCGATTTTCTCGCCGACGAAGAATCCTGGATAGAGCACGAAGATCAGAAGGAGCAGTGGCGCACTTGCCAGCAGCAGCGCGAAGAGTGTGGCGACGAGCATGCGTGCGGGACGCGTATGGTTGTGTTGGTTACGATCAGGGTCAGTCGGCATCAGTCGCCTGTTCAACTTGTGCTGCATGCTCATGGCTGTTGCTCCAGCGATTGAAGCCGCTGTTCGAATGCTGATACGCGCGGGTGGTTGGGTGCTACGCCACGTGCTGCCGCCCATGCTTCGCGAGCGGCGTTTACGTTGTCGAGCCGAATCCTCACTTCTGCCAGTCCGAGCCAAAGGTCGACGGCGTTGGGATATGCAGCCACACCTTCTTCGTAGTGTGCGCCGGCCTGCTCATACTGGCGGAGCATAGCGGCGGTTCCTCCGAGTGCCCGAAAAATCGCAATGTCACGGGCTCCGCGTTCTTTGGCACGGTTGAGCTTCTCAAGGCAGGCATCATGACGGCCTACGGAGCACAGGGCTTTGCCATGATTGAATTGCGCGGCCGCACTGTCGGGATCCAATTCTGCAGCTCGTTGTGCGATCGGCAATGCGCTATCTGCCTGCCCGCTATCCAGAAGGTATGACGCAAGTTGGTTATGGACGCCAAAGTGATCTGGATTGGACTTGATGGCATCCCTCAATGTCTTCAATGCCTTTTCGCGTTGACCGGAAGCCCAGTAACCAGCGCTCAGGTTATTCATGAGCCCGGGATCGTTGGGTCTTTGCTTGAGGGCGTTACGAAGAATTGGAATCGCCTGCGTCGGGTTGCCCTGGGCGATCATGTCGGCGGCGGAGTCCATCGCGCTGGCGTACGAGACCATGAACTTCAGCAACGTTGCGGCCTTGGGATCCGCGAGGTACCGGACCCGCGCATCGGTTCCTCTTTCGAGGAGCTCCTGTGCTTTGACCCGATTG
>JBMYUM010000035.1:0-16890 GCA_049605375.1 Phycisphaerae bacterium
AGACCCGTGGTCAGGATCGAATGGCGCGCGCCCAGGCAGACATCGAAGGAAAATCTCCGATTCGTGCATTGGCAGCCAAAGACTTCGAACAGAGCAGCAACTACCTCGCACAAGCGGGCAACTTGCTCGGCAATCTTGTTCGCGCCGCACCAGGCTTCTTCAATCATGGAAGACTTGTCTACATGCTGAACATGACGGCGGCACGAAACCCCGCCAGCGCAAACATGCGCGAGCAGTTTCTGGAAACCGCGCAGACAGCATTACAGGGCGAACTCGAACGACAGCCCTTCAACCTGGACCTGGCGGTGACGTGGGCCAACATAGCCGCCAAACCGGACAACATGCCGGACATCATCATCACCCTGGCGCGCCCGTTGCGATACGCTGTCATTTCGCCCGGCTGTTTCGATCTGATTGCCACCCTGACCGACACAGCCGAGTTCCGTGACGCCATTGAAAACCTGATTGAATACGGACGAAGCGAAGCCGAGCCGACAGATCCGGCGGTTGTGCAGTCCTCGCGACGATGGCTGGCGGAAATACTCAGGATCAGCGCGACATCGCGCTTCGTCCTCGGCGATTACCAGAACGCCGTCGACCAACTGACACAGTCAACTTCCATTTACAATGACCTCAGCAACACCAAGTCGATTGGTCCTGCGAGCGCCTTCGCCGAATTGGCCATTGCTCAGTTCTATCTCACGCCGGACAATCCGAAAGCGGCCAGCGCACATGCACAGCGTGCCAAAGAACTCTGCCCACCATCCCTCGACGGACGTCAGCTGAAGTCTCGTGTCCTTCGCCAGGAAGTTGATTACGCCCTGGCCGAAGGCAAGGAAGAGGAGGCCGTGGAGTTTCTCACGCTTGCCGCAGGAAGCACTCTCAGCGACGAGATCATCAACCGCGAGTTGGCCATGACCTACCTCGATCTGTGTGAGGCACTGCTTCAGCGACGTCGCGACGGAACCTCACGCATGCCGCCAAGCACGATGACCCCGAAACTGATCCAGTGGGTGCAGCGTTCCATCGCACTCGAACCGAATCACGGCCCGGCACATATGCAGGCCGCCGATCTCGAACTTCTTCAGGGCAATGACGAAGCAGCTGTCGCGTACCTGCGTGAAGCGATTCGACTGGGAATCAACCAGCAGGCGCTCCAACAATACCTGGGCATCGCCGTCCAGCGTCTCCCACAAAGCGCGGCACTCAAAACGCTTCTGCAGGAATTGGGCTCGACCACCGGACAACGCGCAACAACCGGACCATAACGATCTACCGGAAGAAGAGATCGGAGAAGATTCTCACCCGCGCGCACCGATAATCCATAGACGGGGTCAAGGTTCCAGTGACGACCCACAACCACGTGCCGCAGATTCACGCTTGCGTGGAATCCATGAAAAGTTAGGGTATCTGGAGCTTCGTTGGCGCCCCCTTGAGCATGGACCGCGGAAAGGATGATTTGTCATGAGCAGCGTTGAACACGGAAAACTACCGTGCGGTATTGAATACGGCATCGTCCCGCTCGCCACCCGGCACATCGTGGCCATGCAATTTCGCGTTCTGACCGGTGTCGCTGATGAACCGGCCGGCAAGGCCGGACTCGCACGCCTCGTGGAACAGACCATCGACATGGGGACCGAAAAGCACTCGGCACGCGAGCTATCCGATGCCTTCGATGCCATCGGCGCCTCAAGCGGCAGCTATGCCGGCCGCGAGACCACCACGTTCACCTGTACCACGTTGCCCGAGCATTTCGAAGAAGCTGTCAATCTTCATGCCGAGATGCTCCGAACCCCGACATTCCCAGACGAAAATCTCAAGGTCAACGTCGATCTGTCACTGCAGGAATTGTCCGCCCTGGAAGACGATCCCCAGAGCCTGACCGACAGGCTGATTTCCACCTTGGCCTACGGTTCGATTCTCGGCAGACACCCACTCGGAGATCGCGAAACACTTTCGAGCACAACACGCGACGATCTCGTCCATTATTGGAAGAACCAGTTTCACGCCGGTCGCATGATCGTCTCAGTAGCTGGCGCAATCGAGCCCGCGCGGGTCAAGGAATGCCTCGAAACCGCATTCGCAGGCTTCGGTTCCGCAGAATCTGCCGGTCGAAATCCGCATCCGGTGACCTTTTCGCCGGGTATCAATCATGAGAATAAAGACACGGAACAGCAGCAGATCGCCCTCTGCTGGCCGGGGCTGGATGCCACGCATGAACTCTTCCCGGCCCAGCAGCTCACGCTTGGTATCTTATCCGGCGGCATGAGTGGCAGGCTCTTCACCGAAGTGCGTGAAAAACTCGCACTCTGTTACTGGGTCAGCGCATGGCAGGAAACGCCACGTGGTTCGGGCATGATCTTCATGGGTGCGTCCACCACACCTGAACGCTGTCATGAAACGTATGACGCACTTTTGCGTGAGGTCGACCGCCTGGCACACAACCTGACCGCCGAGGAACTGGACCGTGCCGTCACCGGAATACTCGCACAGCGGGAAACGCGCGGTGAGTCGACGCGTGCCAAATGCTCGGAAATTGCAAGCGATCTGTTCTTCTATGGCCGACCGATTCCAGTCGAAGAAAAAACAGCCAAGATCCGCGGCGTCGATCTCGACCAGATTGCACACTATCTCGCCACGGTCCCGCGTGATCAGCTTTGCGTCGTCACGCTCGGCCCACGAGCCATGGAAACAGCAACCAACGGAATCTCCCAATCATAACCAACGACGACCAGGAGCTTATCAATGAGTGCAAAGCTGACATCGCAAACCCTGGACAACGGACTGCGCGTCGTCGTAGAAACCATGCCCGACGTGTCCAGTGCCGCCGTCGGGTTCCTTGTAGACACCGGTGCACGTGACGAAGTCTCCGAACAGGCAGGCGTTTCGCACTTCCTCGAACACATGATGTTCAAGGGTACACCGCGGCGAGACTGGTCACAGATCACGATCGATTTCGATCGCATGGGAAGCACCTATAACGCATACACGAGTGTCGACCGAACCGTCTATTACGGATGGGTGCGCAAGAACGACCTTGGCCAACAGGTCGAGCTTCTCGCGGACATGCTGCAGTCCACCATTCCGCAGGAAGAGTTTGATAAGGAAAAGCAGGTCGTCCTCGAGGAAATCGCCATGGCGAAAGATTCCCTCGATCATGTCGCCTTCGATTTTCTGCAGGAGAAAGTCTTCTCCGGGCACCCGCTGTCATGGCCGATCCTCGGCTACGATCAAACCGTCAGCGACCTGGAACGTGATACGATGTTTGCCTATTTCCAGCGTCGTTACGTGCCCAAGAACATGGTGATGGTCGCAACCGGTGCCGTCGATCCGGATGAGCTCTTTGGCCTCGCGAATGAACACTGCGGTTCATGGACCGGACAGGACGATGGGCACGAACGTAAACAACCGGTCATGCATGCCGGTTCGGATACGTTGCAACTCGAACGTTTTAATCAGCAATTGCTCGCCCTCAGTTTTCCCGCAGTCGGTGCAGCCGACCCACTCGCGGAAACCGCCGGTGCAGCGGCCACCATACTCGGCGGTGATAATTCACGATTCTATTGGAACATCGTCCAAGAAGGCATTGCCCCGCGTGCCGGTGCGTTCCACTTTGATTTTTCCGATTGCGGACTGATGCTGCTGTACGGCAGCACACAACCCGAAAACGCCGAGCAGCTCCTCGATGCCATTCGGCAGGAGGCGGACCGCATCTGCAAAGAACCCGTCAAGCCGGATGAACTTGAACGCGTCAAGAACAAACGACGCACCGGACTGGCCATGGAATCGGAAGCCCCCTACCAACGACTGACACAGATCATGGACGATATGCAGTATCGCGGCACACCGCGTTCCGTCGACCAGATGCTGGCAGACGTAGAGGCGATCACCATTGAAGGTGTGAGTGAATACTGGCAGCAGTATCCAATCAACACCGGCGGACACCTGACCAGCGCCGGACCGCGAGACTGGCCGACGAGCAACTGAACCAAACGTGGATAGGATCAAAACGCAAGGCGACAAGCGTGTCACCAGGGCTAAAGCAGTAAGCCCCCATAGGATGGGATAGGGAGCAGAAGGGTCATGAGTTCCGATTCTCCACTCGAAATCAAAGTCGTTTACGATTCATCCGGCAAGCGTACCGGCCAGCGCCAGACGGTCGCGGCAAAGCCGGTCAAAATAAAATCGAAGAGCAAGAAATCGGAACCCGAAACAGACGCAGCGCCAACGGTCGCCGAAGAAAGCTTACCCGGCGTCGATGCGGCGATCAGCATTGGCGAGACATCGACAGACACAGCCATTTCCAGTCCTGCGGCGGAACCCAAGGTTCAACGCACGCAGAGCAATCGTCGGCGCGTGGCGACAAATGCAGCCGGCACTGGACGGGGGCTGATCACACTTGGGCTGTTCAGCCTGCTCATATGCGCTGGACTGACGTACGGCATCTGGTGGGAAATCGACAAAAAGTTCATTGGCCCACGGATACTGACCAAAACACCGATCGATGACATCGACCTGACGGAAGTCGCCAATCTGTTCGGCGCCGCCCCACCGGTTGAAGTGAAAGACTCGCAAGCCGGCACCGATCCCGTCGAACTCGACGAAGGACCCGAACCGGTTTTTACCGGCGAAACCGCACGAAACATCATTCTTGGAACCGCATACGGTTGGGAGACAATTGCCACCCTAAGCTGCGCCGTGCTTGCGCTGGCAGCCGGCGCCGGATGGGGCCGGCGCGGCGGCGGTCGCGTCCGCGTGCTCGGCATGGTACTCGGCGTTCTCATGCTCGGTGGATTGGGCTGGAAAGGGTTCGAAGCCTGGCAGGAACATGGCGTCGGCCTACCACCGGACACCATCAGGATTGGTGTCGCCGGTTTGATCGCCGTTGCCGCCATGCTCGGCATTGCGTTTGGACGTGGAACCGGCCGACTCTATACACTCGCTGCCGTCGGCCTGTTTTTCGCCGCTATTGCCAGCGTCGTCGCACTATCTCTGGGTAACCTCGCCGGTGCCGTAGAAGCCAAGTACTTGGAGCCGCGATGGCTCGGTATGGTCTTCATGGCTCACTCACTATGGGCATGGATGATCATGATCTTCGGTCGCCGGATGGCAAAGTGAGAAGACGCCCGGGTGTCCGCGCCATGGCGCCCACCCCAAACGATACGGCGGCGCCGATGACCACCCACCAAGGCCAGGCGATGTCCAGCATGCCCTGAACAGACCCCCACCAGGAAGCCGGCAGCAATGCGCCCGTCTTGATTTGAATCAACAGCAGAACAGACCCGACCATCGCAACCACGCAGCTCAAATCACTTCCCCGTCGGTCTGTCACGGCGCCTAGAACGAAAACGCCCAACATGCCACCGAACACCAGGCTCGCAAACGAAAACGCTTCTTCAAGAAGATCGGTGCTATTGCGAAACAGAAGCGCAACACCGGCCAGGAGCACTCCGAAGAAAAACGTAAACAGCCGTGCAGCCACGAGGTACTCACGACTGCTACCCCTGGGTCGAAGATAGGGCTGATAGAAATCGGTCACCGCAGACGAAGAGAGAGCGCCCAGCGCAGAATCCAGACTCGACATCGCCGCGGCGAAAATGCCGGCAACAAGCAGTCCCTTCAACCCGATGCCCGCTGGTATGCCGGTCGTGATGAACGTGGCGAAGACCGTGTTTCGCCCCGCATCTTCCAACGCCGGATCCGGAGCCACCGTCTGCGATACGAAAACAAGACTTCCGATCAGAAGAAAGATAGCGGGAATCGGCCAGCCCAGCACCGCGTTCAGCAGCAATGAACGACGCGCACGAGACAAGTCAGGACAGGTCAACATGCGCTGCGTCAAATCCTGATCGACCCCCAACGCCGCCATGTTCAAAATCGAAGCATGCACGAGCAAGATCCAGAATCCCCGGTCGTCATTCCAATGCTGCGCGGAGTGAAATACCTGTAACTTGCCCGCATCACGTAGCCATGCCATCGGATCGTGCCCGTCACCCGCAAGCGTTACCAGTAGATAAACGGCAGCAGCAAGTCCCGCGCCAACGAGAACCACGGCTTGCAACGCATCCGTATAGATGATGGAGCGAATCCCCCCCATGACGGTATAGGCCATCGCCATGACCGCGCACAAGATAACGATCGATGAAAGCGGCCAATCGAAAATAATGGCCAACGCCAGCGACGCCGCGAGTAACCGTATGGAACTGCCAATAATGCGCGAAGCAAAGAACATCATCGACGCGACCGTACAAGTCATGGGCCCAAAGCGCTCGCGAAGATACTGGTAAACCGTGGTGACCCGGCTTCCATAGAACGCTGGAAGCAGGATGAACGCAATGAGGATCTTACCGATGAATGCACCGGCGTAGAGCTGCAAGTACCACCAATCTTCGGCAAAGGCATGGCCGGGAACCAGCAGAAACGTCGCCGCACTGACTTCGGTAGCCAGGATGGAAAGCCCGACAAGCAACCAATGCTGCTTCCGTCCGCCCAGGAAGTAATCCTCAGTGTCCTTCTCATCCCGCCCCGTCAGCACACCCACAACGAGGATGAACAGGAAGTAAGTGACAAGAATAATCCAATCAATGAGCCCCATGGATTACAGTGTCCCCATGGTATGGTGGAGCGTCGTACGAACGTCCTCAACAACACGCATCATGGCTTGAACGATATCATCCCATCCACCGCTCTTATTTCGCGCCAGCCATAACGGCTCGTAACGACGAAGAAACGCATCCACATCGCTCCGCCAATCCTCGCCCTGTCGGGAACGGGAACCGCCACCGGCATATGACTGCAGGACGCTCATCTTACCGGCAAAGCAACGGGCCAATTGCGCGGAGACGAAAAGTTCCGACGCTTGTGCTGATCCAGAGTCGAGTGAATCGGTCGAGAGGCACGCGCGCAACTGATCAGCTGAATCCATGATCTGACGGCAGGCATCCTCGTCAGGTAAACTCTCGTCCCGGCATTCTGCGACCGGCAACCAAAGCAATCGCCAGCTGTCCCACGGTGCTAACGCATCACCCAGATCACGCATGATCGATACAACGTGGGGCAAGGGCGTCCAGAACGCACTGTTGCCGAAAGCATGATCAAACGCATCTCCGATTTCTGAAGCCGTGTTCCATGCTTTGCACGCCCCGAGGACCATACCATGTCTTGAGTTCGTTAACGTGTGCGGATGACCGTGATCACCCCAATCTGTGGTGACGAGCCCTGTGGCACCGGCCACGCGCCCCGAAAGGGCAAACGTGTGGATGTTATCTTCAGCAAGCGATGTGGCATTTGCCACACGTTTCCAGCCCGAGACTCCCGGGCAAACGATGGTCTGAAACCCCTCTTTCACAAAGACCTCGGTCGCAGCGTAGTCTGCTTCCCGCTCGTAGCCCCAGTGCATCAATGCAATGTCGCGTGATACGGAAGATCGAACCTCCGGGTAAGCCGCGAACACATCCGCCCAACATACGCAATCACGCCCGGCTTGCTCGCACTGCCGGGCAACGGTATGCACCTGGTCGACATACAGACGGCCGATCGCCTCTCGACTCAGACCTTGTGTGTGCTTGCCTTTCCCGAGATCCCACGGTTCATCGCCACACAGGTTGACTGTTTTCCCCGGAAAAGCCTCCAACACGTCCGCCCACATGCGCTCCACCAAAGCGCGGGACGCCGGTTGCGTGACATCCAAGGTGAATCCACGAGCCCGCGCAGGCCAACGCAGAGCAGACCACTCTTGCGTCGGCGGCAACTCAGCCAGATGTCGATAATGCGGCAACGTGAGAACCTTGCCCATATGACCGAATGTCGCAAGGCACGGCACGATGGAAACAAATCGATCTTCGGCGTACTTGCAGAGCGAAATCGCCTCATCCGGTTCAAGACCCTGACTCTCATCACAAATCGTCTCGTCGAAGGTAAAGCGAAACGCATGCTCCATGTACAGGTGCAGGTGCGTAACTTTGCAGAGCGCCAAGTCATCGACCAGCGATTGCAGCGTTTGAAGGCGCGGCATCTTGCCACGCGTAATGTCGTGCAGGACTCCACGAACCATGAAATCCGGTTGATCCATGATCTCGCAGCAGCGAAAACCGTCACTTTCACGCAATTGAACGAGACTTTGAATCGCCCAGAAACACGCCTCCGCAGACGCTCCCCGAATCAGGACCTCGGATGGAGTCACACGCAGTGTATACGCATGCGGATGATCAAATTCAGACTCGTGGATCTGACAGCGAAACGGGACTTCGCCCGTGAGCGTCGTCGACAATTGACGCTCAGCCGACCGCCGCAAGCGACCGTCAGACAGGCCGTCCTCCAGCCGAAGTGTTCCGCCGCAATGCCCCTCGGTATAGGTCACGCGCCGTGGCGCGGGCAGAATGATTGGTTTGACGTCGTCCATGCCGTCCATGCTTTCAACCATACCCGCTTCGCGACCGCGTCACAACGCGGCAAAAGTGCCCCCCACGCCACAGGATCGATGATTTCGAAACAGGCTCGTTCTGAAGTCAGGGTGAGTTTTCGTCCGATACTATGCAGAGGGAAACACCTGCCCACCGGGATGGTGGCAACCGATGGTAGCTTCAACACTATTTCTGATCCCTGCGAGCACAGGATCAAACACCGTCTGAGCACCCACCACCCGTACCTTGAGCGAGTTTGAAAAGAGCATGGTTAATTCAGTGTCAACGACGAGTATCAGCGGGAACAACGTGTCATCTCGATGCCTCGTCGTCATGTATCACTACGTACGGCACGAACGGACACCAACCGGTGAGGGTATCCATGCGATTACACCCGACCAACTCAGATCGCAGGTGCAAGAGCTGATTACCGATTTCACTCCCATCAACTGGCCCGACCTGGTGGGCTGGCTGGCGGGCCGTCACCATTTCTCAAACGACACGGTGCTATTCACATTCGATGACGGCCTGAAAGATCACCTGCGATTCGCCGCTCCCGTTCTCGAAGAGTTCGGTATCCAAGGTATCTTCTTCGTTCCGGGAATCGTACTGCTCGAACCGGTCATGTTGACGGCCCACGCAACCCATCTCCTGATTGGCGCGCTGGGCATGCAGGCATTCGTCCAGCGTCTCAAAGATCGCATGACCGAGTTTCCACACCTGCCAGAACTTCAGGAGGCGGAAAAGGAAACGGCCGTAAAGGTCTACCACTACGAAGAACGCGAAGCCGCCATCATCAAGTACCTGTTGAATTTCAAACTTGAACCCGCCGCGAGCCGTCAACTGATCGAATCACTGTTCGTGGAAGAGATCGGCGCGGTTGCAGACTGGTCACGAAAAACGTACCTCAATTGGGAAGACCTCGTTCGCTTGCAGGGCCGAGGCCACACGATAGGCGGTCACGGTTTCCTCCACGACCCCTACACGACGTTCGATCAACAACAACGGGATTCAGACTTACGACGCTCCAGCGATGTCCTTCAGGAAGGTCTCGGGCCAGCGGTACGCCCGTTCTCCTATCCCTTCGGGCAGGTGGACGAAGAAACGGCCGAGGTCTGCCGGCGTGCTGGTTTCGTGCATGGCTTCACCACGCAGCGCGACTGGACAAGTCTGCAATCGCCCTCCATGCTGCTGCCACGCGTCGATACCATTCACGTTACGCCATTCCTGAAGGACTCCACACTATGCCAGTAACGGAACAGGAATCGACAACCACCCTTCGCGAGGCAAGCGATACAAGACTACGCCCCTTCCTTGAAGCCTACTGGCTTCGACCGGAAAATGCCTTCTGGATGGCACTCCGGAGTTGGGCACTGTCAAACGCTGAGCTGGAAGCCCCGTCACTGGACCTTAGCTGCGGAGACGGCATATTCACGTTTCTGCATCTCGGTGGACGATTGGATCCAGCGTTCGACGTATTCGGCGCAACAGGACACCTCAACAAGGTCACGACCGAACACGCAGACATGTTTGATTTTGTTGATCAGGCTTATCAGCCCGGTGTGATTCAAAAACCTGACCAGAAGATGACATGCGGCAGTGATTGGAAATCATCCCTGCTCAGCAAAGCAGAACGAATTGCCGTTTACGAAGAACTCACACAACATGACAATAACCAGCCCTTACCATGGTCAGATGCCACTTTCAAAACGATCTACTCCAACTCGATCTACTGGGTGAAACAGCTTGAGAAGCTGCTCGTTGAATTGAAACGGGTTCTCAAGCCGGACGGGAAACTGATTCTGCACGTGAAGCTATCGCGAATGCGAGACTTCTCGCTCGCACCCTGGTCCGACAAACTCGGTGATGCGACCATGGACATCATCGGCCGCGGGCGATTCGAGTCGTGGCCCAACCTGCTGTCTCAAACCGAATGGGAACAAAAATTCAGAGCGGCAGGATTCGAGATCACCGACCAGCGTCCCTTTGTGAACGGAACGCATGCACGAATCTGGGATGTCGGCCTGCGTCCGATCGCACCGCTGCTGGTCAGAATGGCCAATGCCCTGCAACCCGATACGCGGTCCTCGATCAAAGAAGATTGGGTCAATCTATTCTTGGATCTGTTGAAGCCCATCTGCCAGGCGAACTTCGACATCCTGGGAACCGATCAACCGGTGGAATTGCAGTACACGCTGTCACCGCTCTAAGTCACACGAAAACGTGACGCCAACAACCGCGCGGGAACAAAAAGCGCAAGCACCAGCAAACCCAGAGAATAACCCCGGCAAGCAGCCACCATGGCAGCGTCGAGAAAGACAATGCCCAGAACGAACGTCTTGACGGCACGCTGAATGGACAACGGCTCGGGATTTCGAATGGCTCCCAAGCCCCGGAATACCACGAAGAACAGCAAGATAGCGGCGAAGCCGCCACCATTCACAAACGACGACATCATGGGAAGCGAAGCACCCGCCATCAATCCAAGCAGACCGGCCGCCACCACCGCCGTGCACACCCCCACAAAGCCGCCAATCAGATTATCAAGATGACCACCCTCATCTTCACGCCGCGCAAAGAGTGTCAAGGAGGTGACATACAACCACATGACCGTCGCTGCGATCATCGCCGTAAGATTCAGGCCCTCAAGAGCAACGGCGCCCATCAGCAAGTTGAATCCGCGACAAAAACCCATCGCCGACGGAGCCAACGCCGTCTGCTTCAGGACAACGTCATACGAGACAATCGACGCAACCACCAGCAACGAGACGAATCCCGCCTGCAGACTAGCCAAACAGGCCAGCACGACGCCGCTCAACATCGCGACAACGGCTAGCGTACGCGACTCGACGAGCGAAATCCGACCGGCCGGAATCGGTCGATCAGGACGCGTCAAACGATCCCGTTCAACGTCAGCGACATCGTTGAGAATCACCCCGCCCGCATAGAGCAGGAAAGAACTGAGCATGAGGAGAAGAGCAACAAGGACGCTGGCATCTGACCCGGCAACGATCAGATAGCCTGCCAGCGAATCCGCAGAGGCCGTCACACTGTTTGGAACACGCGCCAGCTCAAAATAGACGCGAACTCGAGATTTCATACTGGCATCAGAATGGACAGATAAGACATCGTCACCCGCCTCACCGCGCCGGCGGCCTCAAGGTCAGGAGTCAACTCAACCGGCGTCACGATGCTTGATCGGACGGCAGCGTACGAGCGGCAAACAGAACGCATGCAAATTCTCACCGTGCAACGAATCAACGCACGTTTTCAGAACGGGCACCCGTGCCGTTCCCATTCGCGATACCCTCACGAATCGACATGAGCCGGGCATTCGAATCATCGTTGCCATGCATCGCGTGCGCCACGTACGATTGCAGCATAGCCCACTGCTTCTCGTAATTGTGCTCGTTCACACCAATCGGACTCTTGAAGAAGCAAGCCAGATGATCCATCGCACCGACAAAACCCGATCGATGTGCGTGATCCGCAAGCCGCGCAAGGTCAATGATCAACGGTGCGGCAAGGATAGAATCACTGCCCTGCCAGGTAAACTGCATACTCATCTTCGTGCCGAGAAAACCCTCGAAGTGAATGAAATCCCAGGCAACCTTCCAGTCAGCCAGTGACGGAACGTAATCGATCGATACGTGCCTTGTGGTTTCCTGACCATCCAGCGAATTCAAAAGACCGTCCTTCGAACGGATCTTCGCTTCACGCGTCGCCGGGTCTGCCAGAACCTGCCCATCACGATTGCCGAGAATGTTCTGCCCCACCCAGCTCATCACACGAAGATTGCGAAGAGCAAACATCGGCGCAAGAAAGGACTTGATCAGCGACTCACCCGTCTTGCCGTCATTCCCCATATACGGCAGTGACAACGCGTGCGCACGCTCCTGAATAGCGGGAACACAAATCCCCAGCGAAGGCGTAAAGTTCACATACGGACAACCCGCCTCCAACGCTGCCAGCGCATACAGCGAACTGGTAGGCAACACCATGCTGCAAGGCTGCGCGATCTCCGCGGCGAGCTTTTCATAACTCGCGTGAGCAGGTGATGAACCAGGGTGCGGTTCGGCTGATGCCGTGTGAATGACAATGACGTTATCGAGCTTGTGTTGTGTCCGAAACGCGGCAATGTCTTTCGCCAAACGCTCGATCGCCTCAGCCGGACAGGATTCCAACGCGTGATACTGGTCAGCCATGTCACGAACGGGCGCGCTCGAGCCGTAGAGTGATCCTGGCTTGATGTTGCACTGATAAGCCTCAAGATCATTCTCACAGGCGCTCAGTGTGTTGGCATCAAACAACGAAGCGTCACGATGCATTGAAGCGACCGCATCGACCAGCTTCTCGGACCGAACTTCATGCCCGCCGAACACAATCTTTTGCGGTTGCACCAAATCGAGCGATTCGAATTCCGGTAGGCAAGTCACCATGCCACTGGTGGTCGCAAGATCACGCTGCAACGCCGCCAATCCCAGTGCCACCGTACTGCCGATGCCACCACTGGCGCCTACCAGCCACAACCCCACCCGGCGGGCTGAATCCCCCCTGCTGTCTTGCACTCGATTTGCCATAAATGCCATCTTAGATGATTGCCCGGATTGGTTCCAACGGCCAAAACGCTTTTCCCCCTGGTAAACGCTAACCGTAGTAGTCAACGGAAGATCTTAAGGCTAGACTTGTGGTTAGGCACGATGAATTCGTTGTAAGACGGCGGATTTGCCTTTCACAGGAAGATAGGCACGTCCGAAAACGTCACACGCTGCTCGCGGAGAAGGGGTTTATGCAACAATCGGGGTCAACTTGTACTGGTTCGCGCAAACATCGCGGTTTCACACTCATTGAGATGATCGTGGTCATGGCCATTATCGCCCTTCTGGTCGCAATTGTCGTGCCCAGCCTCAGCAAGGCGCGTGTCCAGGCACAATCGACGGAATGCCTCGCCCACCTGCGTGAACTCGCCCGCGGCTGGCAGATGTACACCGACGAGAACGACGGCGTATTTGTCCCCCACCGCATGCCGCGAAAAGAGGGACTATCGGCAAGCGAAAGCCTCTACGACGTCGGAAACGGCGAAAAAGAACGCCCACGATGGCCCGGCGTGCTGAGTAGTCAGATCGGTATTCCCGCCTTCGATCAGCCCGATCCCATGAACAACCGCCAGGACTACGATGGCAAGGTCTATGCATGCCCGACCGAACCCAAATGGGTGGACGAACGGAACATGGGGTATGGCTACAATTACCAGTTCCTTGGTAACTCACGACCCGGAAAAAGCTCCTCCAGCCGCCCGACCTACTTCCCGGTCTTCCAAAGCGCGATCAAAAGCCCCAGCGGCACCGTCGTGTTTGCTGATTCCATGGGAACCGCAGCCGGATACACCCCCGTCTCCCGCAAGGGTTTCAGCTCCGACGACAATGATCCCGCAAGGTTTGCCAATCACGGATACACCCTGGACCCGCCGCGCCTGACGCCCAACGCTGACCGCGCGGAAGAGAACGACCGAATCCGCTCAGCCGTCGACCCACGACACGGCGATAAGTGCAACGCCGTATTCATGGACACACATGCGGAAAACAAACGACCACGCGCCCTCGGCTATCGTCTTGGAAAAGGTGATTGTTACGGTGAATCGAGTGCCGACGACACCTGCCGCGGTATCGGAAGCGAATCCTCATTCGAAGGCACCGAAGAAGAAAAGCAGGCAACAAACCGATTCTTCTCGGGCTCAGGCCGCGATGAAGATCCGGTCCCCCGCCTCTAAGGCAGTCTCAACGCGGAAGGAAGGCACACGAGCCCGGCTGTAGCAAAAGTCCTGCAGCCGAGGCGACGAACGAACTCGCCGTTGCTTAATCAAACACGACCGTTCGATTGCGGCTGACAAGAATCTTGTCCTCGATGTGCAGCCGAACAGCCCGCGCCAACACCACACGCTCCAGATCCCGCCCCTTTCGGACCATGTCCGCCACCGTATCGCGATGACCGACCTCCATCGTCGACTGCGCAATAATCGGCCCCTGATCGAGATCGCTCGTCACGTAGTGACTGGTCGCACCGATCAACTTCACACCACGCTCATAGGCATGATGGTAAGGACGCGGTCCAGCAAACGCCGGTAGAAAACTGTGATGAATGTTGATGATGCGTTCCTTGTAGTCTTCAACGAACGCCGGAGACAGTATCTGCATGTAACGCGCCAACACGAGGAAATCGATCTGATGCTCGTCGATTAACTTGCGAAGGGCATCCTCCTGCTGCGGCTTCGTCTCGGGTGTCACCGGCATATGATGAAACGGCACACGATACGGCTCGCACCAGGTCGCCATCTCCTCATGATTCCCCGCCACAAAAGGAACCTCGACATGAAATTCGCCGGCATGCCACCGCCAAAGCAAATCACTGAGACAATGCGCCTCACGACTGGCAAGAATAGCCATCCGCTTGACTTCATTTCCCCAGTACATGTGCCACCGCAGGCCACACTCGGAAGCGGTATCACGCCATGCCGATTCGAAACTGGACCGGTCCAGTCGAAACTGCCCGAGCTCAATCTCAACGCGCATGAAGAACTCGCCGTGATCCGGATCGGTATGCTGGTCAGCCTCCAGAATATTGCCGCCATGCTCGGCGATGAAACCAGCGACGCGCGCAATCAACCCCTCGTGGTCGGGGCACGTCACCAGCAATCGGGCCGTTTGTCTGTCCACCGTCATACTCTCGTCCAGGGTCACGCACGATCAATATGGCTCAATCTTCACCCCCAACGTTCCATGCTGCGGGGAAATACCATCAATCCGGAACCGCCGCTTGCCGTTCGGCCATACGAAACGATTCGGGATCGACATGCCCTCATAGAGCTGATCGACGCTCTGCAAATCGGCTAGCCATGTGGGTAAATCATCGACTTTTTGCTGCCAACGCTTCAGCAGCGGATCGGCGACGTCACGAACCCAGCCCTGAGGCACGGGCAACGCCCCGCCCCGAATACCGTCCAAACGAACATGCAGCGTATCAGCGTCAAGAAGTGTCATTTCGATATGAAACACCGCAATCACCCGCCACCCTTCATAATCGCAGTGAAATCCAACCTTGATCAAGCCCCCCTCGAACGTAACCGCTGGGTCGGTGATCTCGGGTGGCCAGGACGAAAATTCCTCCGGGAACATCGCCGGCGCAGCCGAAGCAAAATGCGTCACTTCGCTGGCAGAAATCTCAATCTCAAAAGGCCGACGACGGACCATTTCGTCAGAAATCCTGTCCGCCCACTTCAAGAACTCATTCGATGTATGTTTGACAACAGCCGGCTCCGGAGACACCGGCGAATACCAGTGCGGCTTCCTCTGAAACGCCATCCACAGTCCAAGCGGCAAGATAATCAGAAGAACGGCTGCAACGGAAATGACAACGACGAAAATACCGCGACGACGGTCGACAGGCACCGCACGTGCGGCAGCGGCTTGTTCAGCGCGGGCAGGAACCGATGATCGTGAAGTTCGCGAATTGACCACGGTGATGTCCAAGCCCTAAAATCGTGAAAGTCTCCCGGCTCATGTTTACGTGACATCAGCCGACTTCGCAAGGATCGGGTATCTTGTTCACCAGAATGACAGGGTTGCTCATCGTCCCCATGTGGATCGGGGCGATGGGATGGCTTGTGGCCAATGATGTGCTACCAGGCATCACCGCCAAAGCACCGCCGCCACTGCACGTCAATGACTGGCTTCGCGAAGACGGTCGGAAGACACAGTATGCCATCTCCACGCCAGACGGTCGCATCGGCACCATCTGGACCGACTATCTCATTGACGCCACCGCCGTCCGACGCGACGACATCGTCTTCATCGATAAACCCATGGCCGACATCACGCCACTACGCGCCATGATGAGTTCGGTGTTCACCGCCGATGGCAAATTGGATGAATTCACCATCCGCCTCACCAACAGCCGAACACGGATGGATTTGCACGGTGAACGATTTCATGCAGACTTTTCCTTCAGCTTCGAAATGGGCGGCATGCCGGGGAAAAGAACATTCAAAATACCACTTGCCGATGCCGGCATGATCACAGGCGCTTTTCGGCCCTTCGCCAGCCTGAACGATCTGACCGTCGGCGATCGCTGGCGCATGCAGGTATTCAATCCAATCGCGTCGATGACCGGGTTCGGAAAACGATTCATCCCGCTCGTCGTCGAAGTCACCGGGTCGGAAGTCTGGCCGACCAGCGACGGCCCCGTGCAGTGCATGGTGGTGGAGTCGTCCAATGCCAAAGCCTGGATTGATCAGAACGGACTGGTTCGACGCCAGACATTTTCGATTCCATCTTTTGGTGATATCAACATCACCTACGAAGAAGGCTATGACGAGTCAGCGGTCTTGGCCGTTCGGTCCCATGTATTCAAACGCCGTTAGTGGATCAAAGTATGAGTGACAACCACGTGGATTCAACGGCGGACCAATTCGCCATCCGGCTCGAAGGTGTAC
>JBMYUM010000036.1:0-16781 GCA_049605375.1 Phycisphaerae bacterium
ACCTCCTCCCTTTATGAAGTCTCGTAACTTCTGGCTCTTGATGGTCTCGAGATTGGTGTATTTTCCATCCACCTTTTTCCACCAACAAGTGTCAGAATTGTGGATCTCACGGTTGTCGCCACAGTGTGGACACTTGAGCTTGCTGTTGTTTCGCGATGGGGTGTCATCTCGCTTCTTGCCGTTGTTGTTGGAGGTGTTCCTGGTGGGCGAAGGGGTAGAGCATTTTGAGGCGGATTTCCTGTTTGACGTCTTCCAACCCGGCGATGTCGTTGAACCCGATCTGCGGCTTGTCGCGTACGATCCAGTCTGACGCGTTGCCGCCGTCGTCATCGTCGCCTTCTCTGGCTGGAGCGGAGCCGCGTCGGCCTTGGGGCTTCGACTTCTTGAGTTTGTCGCAGTCTTTGGCCAGGTCGATGAGTTGCGCGGCGAGTTCCTCATGCTGACGCTGGGTTTCGGGTGACTCAGCCTCTTCCGCCAGTTGGATCATGCATTCGGCGGCATCCGTCAGGTAGGTCTTGGCGGTGATGTAGTCGCCGCGCTGGTAGGCAGCGACGCCTTTGGATTTCAATCGATCAAAGGTAGCAAAAGAAACGGTCATGGTGTTACGGTCCCCGGACGCGGTCTACTTGGATTTTTCGCCTTGCTGCTTGAGCGAATCCAGCTCCGCACGGAGCCCCGCGAGCTTGTCCATCTCCTGCTGATGTTCCGCTTCCGCTTCCGCTTCGATGAGGCGATCAACCTCGTCATCGGACAGAACTTCGCTTGAAGAGGAAAGTTCGGCATCCTGAGCGGCGACGTCTTCGACAGTCTCGAGGAACATGTCCATGCGTTCTTCCATTGTTTGGGATTGAACCATGGCTTTTTCCCAATCGGCCTGGGTTTTGACGAGATCGGTTTCCCCGAAGAGGCGACCGATTTCGGTGGCCATCATGCCCATGCTCTGTGCGAAGTCGGCAGACGCTTCTGCCTGTTTTTTGATCAGCATGGCGTTCTTCACCGACAGCAGTTGCCGTTCAAGCATCTTGCGGATCGTGGCGGTTTTCTTCAGCGAGTTCCGGATGAAAGCGTACTGTTGCTTGTCACCGATCTTCTTGGCGTGTTGCGCGTTCTTGATGAACTCGTCCTGAAACTTCGCCTGTTCGCGGATCGCTTTTTCAATCCGGCGGATACCCTGTCGGATCTTGATGTCGCGTTCGATTCGACGCTCTTCGCTGGACTTGAACAAACCCATATCAGATGTACTCCCGTTCAGGGATAACCAACCAGAGGATGATGTAGACAATCAAACCCGTACCCACACCAAGGATCGACAACAGGACATAAGCCACGCGCACCACGGTGGGGTCCAGATCGAAGTACTCCGCCAGGCCGCCGCATATGCCGGCGATCAAGCGTTCCTTGACGCTGCGTCGGAGAGGCTTGGGATGCGGCATGAATTCAGTTCCTTGGTATCGCCGTTCACGATGAGGCGTGCCCGCCGGCTGCCCGTTTGGGACGCGGTCGCGTTCATCCTTCCGGTGAAGCCTGGCGTTCGCGCACGCTGCGATCCGCCTCTTCGAATGCCTCGTGGGTATCGGTTAAGGCGCCGGTGTCCATTTTGTCCCAGATTCCCATCACCGTTTCGCCTGCTTCGCTGAGTCCGGATGCGCCTTCATCGACGGCGGACCCGATCGCCAGAATTTCGTCGAGTCGTTCCTGGTAGACTTCGCTCTTGACGGCGTCCATCTCGATCAGCTTACTGAGCTTGAGCATGTCCGTTTCGGTGATCAAGCCGAGTCGATTGCGCTGGCCGGCGCGGTCGGCGTTCTCGCGCATCATGCGCAGTCTCGATACGGTCAGCATTTCCTTGGTTCGCGTATTCAGCTGACGTGCGAGCAGGAGCTGTTCAGACGTCTTGAGTTCAAATTCCTGTGCCAGCATCCGTCGCACTTCCGGCGTCTTCTCCTGCGCACCTTTTTCGAAGAGCGTCTGCTTGTCCTGTGCGATCTTCGTCACGCGCTTGAGCAGCTGCTGGCGTTCTTTGTCGAGCAGCAGTTCCTGCCGTCGCAATTCAGAACGACCCATCTGCGAAAGGGTTTTCTTCCGATTGGTCAGCCAATCGAGAAATGTCATCACACGATTCACGGGCACGTTGAGACGTTCCTTCCCAGCACAAGTTGCTTCGTCGTTGGTCTACGCGGTCACACGCTCTCGCCTGACCGTTTCACAGTGGTCGCCGCTTATCGTCACAGATCAGTTGGGTTCGGCGCCGCGTTCCTGTTCGCCTCTTTCCTTACTTTTTGGCTCGGACTCGGGTTCTTCCGGTGTGAACTCGCTGACGGCGGGTTCGGATGCCTGTTCAAAGACGTCGGTCTTCTCGCCGTCCGTCTTGGCGGCGACGCTATCCGGTTCGGCGTCAAACTCTGCAAGAATGGCGAGTTCTTCGTCGCTGGCCATGCTGGCTTCGATACCCGTTTCCAGCCCCGACACGAGGTCGGCGTCGGCGTTGAGTGTCTCGAGCATCTCTTCGGCCTGCACGGCGTGTTCGGTCAGTTCCTCGGTATCAGGGAGCTGCGCCGCCTGTCCCTGCTTGATCAGGGTGAGGTTGTGAATGTCCGTGCTGATGATATCGATCTGCTTGTTGAGCATCGCAGCTGTCGTGTTCTGCCGGGCGATATCTTTTCGCAGCTGGGCCAATTGGGCTGCCAGGCGCCGCTTGGGTACCGACGACGTGGCGGCTCGCCCCTGGGCCAGCAGTTCGGCCTCACGGGTTTCAAGCTTGCTGATGTCTTCGTAGATCCGATCGCGTCGCTGTGCCAGCGTAGCGCGGCGCTCAGCGAGCACGTTGATCTTGTCGTTTTCGTCGCCCTCACCTGAGAGCAGCTGTCTAATGCGGTCGATGACACTCATCGATGACTTCTCCTGGCGAGACACGGGTGCCCCGCGAAACAGGATCACTTCGCCTTCCTTGCGCGTCAGGCGGATTTCCGGATCCGCCTTCTCAATGACCTCGAAAGCCTGTTGCACCAGGGGTTCCGAAAGTCTTACCTTCTCGGCGACAGACGACGCGGTCAAGCCCCCGGTCAAAAGGTCGGCACTCCGTTCTTCGAGGAAAGCGTGGACACGTTCGACTTTCTGCGTGTTGCGTTCCGGATCGAACAACGTCAACAGGGCTTCCGGCGTGCCATCGTCCGTAGAATGGGTAATCCATCCGCCGACACCGTCGGGTTCGATCAAAACCACGCACCCGCCGTTCGGGAGTTCGAACCGCGCTGTCCGGGCATCGTCACTGAAGCCGGTCGGGCTGCAGACGCCGATGACCTGTCGAACCCGCTGATCATTTCTCGACCCTTGTTCCTTCTGCAACCGTTGCACATGGTCGATCAGGTCGCCAAGGGACACCGGCGGTGCATCGTCCGTGTTGCCGGACGCAAAGTGCTCCAGCGGTGTCACCACGGATGCGACCGCTACGCCCGTTCGTACGTTCCAGAAAAACCATCGCTTGTCATAACCTTCCAGTCGGACACTTCGGTTCTTCGGCAGCCGTCGCAGCAGTCTCTTATCGTAATTCCGGTGCGACGCCATCAGGCTTCGCAACCGATCTTCGTCATCCTTCTCTTCGCGCTTCCAGGAATCGGCCTGGAAGAGCTTGCCCTTCACGTCGGCAAAGTTCGACTCCATGCCGGCGAGGAACTCGGATTCAAGTTTCAAGGCGTTTTCTGCATCGGTGGTCATGACCGTGCTCCCGCTGTCCTTCCGTGACGATCCACATGCGCTTTTCCCAACGCACCGCCGCACTGACTACAGTATCGTGCCTGTCGCGTTTCCGGCTTCCGACAAAGGGCGTTGCCGCAGACATGGCGCGGTTTTCCACCCGACAGTCGAATGGATGTGCCACCGCGATGCCGATCTAGCCCCAGCAACCGCCGGGTGCTTCCTACAATGCCACCAACCAGAGAGCCCAGCAGATACAGCACACCAAACAGAAACGCTGCAATCAACACGCCGATGGTCAGGATAAACCAAAGGATGTCAAAACTCATGCGCGCGTCTCCTTCGTTCTACGTGCCACGCCGATCATGGCATGACCTGCAGGTTCGTTCCGCAGAAGACACAAAACCTGTCGTTTGTCTGAACAAACGCACGGCAGTCAGTGTTCGGACAGCGGGGAACCGATTCCACCAGCTGGTGCCCGCACTTGATGCAAAAATGATCGTCCTTTTCCACCCGAAACGAACAGGCCGGACAACGAAGCCCCGAAGCGGCATCACCATTCACCGGACGTGCAGGTATCGTCGTTGCTTTCGGAACCGGAGGCGGCGGTGGCACATAGGCCTTGGCCTGACGATGCGGACCGCGCTTCGCCGGCGCTGACTGCTGCAGGTCATCAAGCATGGAACGCGCAGCCTCGTATCGCTGCTCAACGCGCGCATAGCTCTTTCGAAAACACGCATCAAAGGCGGCCGGCACCTCTTGACGGCGATCGCTCGGTAATTCGTGACCGTGCGGTCGACCGCCGGTCAGCAGTTCGAACAGAATGACGCCACAAGCGTAGAGATCGCCACGCACATCCGAATCGAAATCGGTTGCCTCACGCTGACCGTCACGGAACTCGGGCGCCATGTACGCAAGCGTTCCGGCCAGGCCGTCGGCTTCCTGCGCGGTCAGGCTTCCACTCTGCATCATCGTACTGGCTGTGACGCCGCCCACCTTGCCCAGGCCGAAGTCTGTCACCTTGACGGCACTCGGCTGGATCGTAGCCACCTCGTCCAACGGGTGGTTCAGCAGAATATTGGCCGGCTTCAGATCCCGATGGATCACGTGCTGACTGTGCGCGGCATCCAACGCGGTCAGCACACCGATCATCAGTTGCGTGACGGCCGCAAACGGCAGCGTAGCGCCGTAATGGTCGATCACTTCACGCATCGACGGCCCATCCACCAGCTCCATGATCAGGTAGGGGGGATCGCCATAGGGGTCGAGGTCAAGGGCACGCACGATGTTATGGTGCCGAATGCCATGCACGGCGACGCCTTCATGCTGAAGGTTACGGACATATTGCGGATTGGTCGGCACCTTGATCGCCACACGATCGTCGAAGACGTGGTGCTTGGCACGCCACACCTCACCAAAACTGCCGACACCGAGCTGTGCCTCCAGCAGGTAGTTGCTGATTCTGTCGCCTTGCTTCAGTGCCATCGAGCTGACTCTTTCCATCTGCGCTTGTCGAACACCCGGAGAATACAAACATGATCGGATGGCGAACAACTGATGATCATCCACCATCACGTTGTTCTCTACAGGGCGTTGGATGCCTGTTCCGCCTGAAACTCGCAAGCCTTGAAATTATAAACCGCGGCCAACAGGAAACCAAGCAAGACGACGGACCAGGCCAGCGTCCCGTGTCCCCAGATCCCGCCCATCAGGAAGAGCGCAAGTGCGGCATCAAGCAGCAGGTAACCAAGCAGCATCACAGCCGCCAACGCATTCGATTCCTTCGAAACAACCCACGGCGTCACGAAGAACGTTGCCCATGGAAGAACCACGACAAATCCAAGCCAGATCAGAGCGTACTTGATCGTCTTCCAGATGACCGCCAGATCATCCGGGTTGTTATAGAAATAGATGAGCGTCGCACCGCCGGCCACAACAAGTATGGCGGTGACGACCTTTCCACCCAGGTATTGACCAAATGTTGCCAGCATGAATCACCTGCCTGTTACGCGAAATCTGCTCTTCAGGACGAATTCGCAACATCGCTTGCACCCGCCGTCACCAACAGGGGACGGCACCCACCGCGCCGCTCAAAGGAAGATCCGTGTATACCTTAGGTTCGACGACGCACGTTGGCGATTATAGCGAAATACTGAATCTGTAATCCGCTGAATCCACACAGAATGAGATGCACCGGCCTACACGCAAGCATGTACCGTGGGCGCTGGATTCCGCGAAGATCAAAGCTCGCCGTACGGTCCCGTGAAACGGAGAACGGCGACATACCATGGTATTCGGCGGCCAAACGCATTTATGGCCGCTTTTCTCAGGGAATCGACGGAAAACAACGGGAATATACGGTTTCAAGGCCGTTGGGAAGGCGGCAGGTTGGAAGGTCCGCATAGGCCGGAACGCCACATGGTGGACTCTACGCGCCCGCCGTCGTGACCATGCGACCCTTGCCCGCCTCTTTCGCGTCGTACATGGCACGGTCGGCGGCCACGAGAATCTCGTTGGCAGAATCGGCATGAATGGAACGCAGGCTGGTGATTCCGATACTGATCGCGGCCTCGAACTCCGTAAACAGAACGCCGGTTTGTTCTCGAAGTTCCTGCAGCACGCGTTCACCCAAGCTGGCGGCATGCGCGATATCCGTCTCCGGAAGGACCACGATGAACTCATCACCACCATATCGGGCACACATATCGGATTTGCGGAGATTCGACTCGATCGTATGCGCGACGAGCTCCAGCAGTCGGTCACCCTTGTCATGTCCGTACTGGTCGTTGACACGCTTGAAGTTGTCAATGTCGATCATGATGCAGGCAAGATCATGCTCGTACCGTATCGCCTGCGAGACGTGCTGCTCGAACACCTCATTGAAGTGACGGCGATTGTAAACCCCGGTTAACGGGTCGCGTGATGCGAGTTCCTGTAACTGCTTGGTGCGATCGGCGACGCGCTCCTCCAGCTCGGCATTCAGGTTGACCAGGCTCTCCAGCGTTCTTTGGTGTTCGTCTGCCATGCGATTGAAAGCGACGGCGAGCTTTCCAATCTCATCACCCCGTTTGATGTTGCTGCGGGCGGACAGTTTTCCTTTTGAGAACTGATCCATGTTGGCGGCGACATGGTCCAGCGGTGATACGATGCGCCGAATCAGAATGAAACCAAGGATAATGGCCATCGTTCCAGCCATCATGCCTACGCCTGTAAGCAGATCAACACGGCTTGCCATCGTTCGCTGCCAACGATTGACGGTCATGCCGGTGGATAAGTAGCCCAGCAGGCGGACCGTACCGTCCTTGTTCCCGTCTGAGTCATGGAGGCTGCCACGGATGGGGTAGACCAGCGTCATATGGGTCGGTAGCTGTGCCCCAGATGGATAAGATCGCGGTTGTCCCAGCAGTTTGGTTGTCTCAGGTGACAGGGAAACGTCACAGAGAAGCCCCTCATGGCCATCCTTCGCAGCGACCGCGCGAGGCGTCCCCTTGGCATTGGTGATACGCACGAAGTCAAGCGGACCTTCACTGACCGAGGCGTCGATCAGACGCTGAAAATCTCGTGGATCATATCGATCCCAGCCGTAGCCCAACGTGGTTGCCAGCATCGATGCGGAGTCACGAAGCTGCCGCGCATACTCTTCCTGTGAGATGCGCAGGCTCACCTGGAGAAAATACGAAGTGACCACGGCCGTCACCCCCAGCGTCAGGGCGACCACCAACACGGTCGCCTTGAACTGGAGGCTTCGCGTGAACCTGAGCAGCTGGAGCAATGACGGCGATTCCGCCGCATCCGGGATTTCAGAGGTCTGCTTTCGCAAGGCTTTGATACCGATGCTTCGTACCACTGGAACTCGTCTGGTGTGGGTTTACACAACGCTTATAGTCGGTATCGGAGTGTGCCTGTCCGGACTTGGGAAACTTCCAGCGGAGAGCTGGGGTTATCGCTAGTCGGCTAGGGGTGTTCGGAATGGGACGTCATCGTGCCGCATGAAGCGTTCGTGCCCGATAAAGCCAGAAGGGGATAAAGCCAAAAGGGGATAAAGCCAATGGGGGAGAAGGGTGAAGGAGAGCTGCGTTCGAGGCAATCACCCCTTATCGGCGACTCGGGCATGCCGAGCCGTCGCATAACCGCGGCATAGTCGTGCATAACCTGTGGGCGATCGACAGGAAGCCGCCGATGGTCCGTGCGGCGCCGGCGTTAGCTGTTACTTCCCGTTGGCGTCGCAGAGGCCTGATTGGCCCGCTGCCGCAGGGTATCCAGCGCCTCGCGGACTTCGCCGGCCATGCGGGCGTTCGGGAACTCTCTCACCAGCTCAAGACCGATATTCAAGGCGTCCTGCCATCGACGCTCCGTCACGGCAAAACGGAACTGAACACCCAGTTGCAGAAGCTTCTCTTTGAATACGTCTCGCGCTGACGCCTGCAGCGATTCCGCTTCCGCCGGCGAAAGGTACTGATCCAGTTCCTTGAGAATGTCAATGGCTTGATCTACGTCGGACCGTCGAACCGCTTCATCCCACTCTTCACGCAGCTTATTCTTGTGGTCTTCCTTCAACGAACGCATGCGATCAAACAGAGACATCACACGCGCATCTTCCGGCAACGCATGCTGCAGCCGCTCGATCTCCGTAACCGCGCGATCCCAATCGTACGCCTGGAACAGGGATTCAATCTGCGCGATGGCGTCGTTCAGCTTCGCCTGGATTCTGTCGCTGCGTGCGGCATCGAGTTCATCACGGAACGTCTCGGCTTCCTGCTTATAGCCGAAGCGGTTTTCCATATCGTCGACGAGCTTGAGCGCGGCTTCCCAGTTTTCGAGGCGAATGTCTTCCAGGATAGCTGCCCGGAACGCTTCGATTTCCTGTTCACGGTGAGCCAGCGACTTGGCCGCATCTGAGATGCGCGTGTTCTCCGCAATCATGGCCAGGTATTCCGCCTGACGCGTCATCACACCCTGGAGGTCATGAAGTTCACCATGCTGACGGGCAACCGTTGATTCAATCTTCAGAAGCAAGGGCATCACCGTCATCTGAATGATGCTGGTGAAGAGGCAGAAGCCACCGGCAATCACGAGCCAGAAGTTCGGCGCCTGACCGTAACCCGCAAGGCCCAGGACAATCAGAACGAGCGCGCCAACCATCAAGAGAACACAGCCGGCATTGTGAATCCAACGAAGCTGCGAAAAGCGGACGTGTTGTGATTGCATGATTACGCTCCTTCGTGACCAAGGCCACCGCATGAGAGAACAAGCAAGATTCTTAGCCCGAGACTTGCACGCATATTCCGCGCGGATTGAACTCTCTCATCCTGTAATTCATCCTAGGAATTCTCGGCAGGCAGTCAACCAAATATGACCTGGCTAGGCAGCTTCCTGGGCGGCTGGCGGCTCCGTAGCCGTCTCCACAGGCGCCGCGTCGAATACTACGCTCGACTCGATCCGCATGTCTTCCCGCTTACGGAACTTCGCTTTTTCCTTCTTCTCGAACCGCTTCAACCCGTTTTCGACACCTTCGATGGCGGCGGCAGCGGTGCGAAGATAGAACAGCCCCGCAAGCAGTGCAGGCCAGGCATAAGCCATGATCTTCCATTCGATCATCATCGGGCTCCTTGTCACGACAGCGACGATGATCTATCGGAAGGTCGGACCGGCGGATTCCGCAAAGAGGCCTGAAAGAACGATGATTTGCAACCTTCGACAAAAGAAAACGGCATCGCCCCCTCAGGGAACGATGCCGTCATTAGCCGTCTTTCGCTCTTTCGCTTCGTACGTTCGGGTGATGATCCCGCTTTAGCCCCTTTCAGTACTGTGGCGGGGCTTTTGCCGAATTCTATCCAGCCGGCCCGTCTATCCAACGAGCCCGTCTATCCAACGAGCCCTTCTATCCAGCCGGCCCTTCTATCCAACGGGCCCGTCAATCATTGACCCGGCGTCGGGTGCACCGGGCCACGGGCTGGAACACGACGGCCCGCAGAGGCCAATCGATTCACAAGGATCGTTACTGGCAGGGGATCGTGCAGATCGTATCGGCATAATCCAAGCCCTGGAACGCGAGGACACCCTGTTGGATATCTTCGAAGTTGATCACGTTGTTCGGTATGCACGGGAACAGGTCCAGCGCCTCACGCGCGGCGTTGTCAAAGTTGCCCTGGAAACCAAGCACGATGAACTGGATATCTTCGAAGTTGGCAACGTCGTTACCGTTCACGTCACCGAAGCTGTAGGTGTCGACCGACGTGATCGCCGAACGAAGCCCACCAAGGAACTCAATCTGAACATCGTAGGTGATGCCCGGAACGATCTCTTCACCCTTGACCACCAGTTCACCCCACTCGGCCGGTGTCTGATAGACCGGCGTGCCCGTGAGGTTACCGTCAGCATCGAGGTACTGTTCGTAACACGGCAGCTCCGATGACGTCATGACCATCGCAACATCGATAGCCTGCCCCAGGCTCTGCGGCTCAATGCTGAGGTAGCGACTGCCCAATCCGGAAGCGACCGGTGTCTCGCACTCATCCGGCAACAGGTTGCCGTTACCGTCGGTCAGCAAACCGTCTTCGATGTCACAACCATCAAATCGATCGTTGCCATCGCAGTCGCCGAGCGTAATCGTCTGGAAGTCCATTTCGATCGGGGCGCTCTTGCCGTTGGCAACCCACAGATCGTAGAGAATGTCGCCCGTCATGTCGGTCGTATTCTCATCTCTGAGGAATTCAACGTATTCCTTCGACGAGGTCTGGTAGTAGACACCCACCTCGGCGGTCACGGCGTCACAAGGAATGATGAACTCGGTGTCGTCCCAGTTCTGTCCGTCGGCGTACGTATAGTTCACCGGTGATGCCTGGACCGCTTCGAACGCCGCGTTGGTGAAACCACGGGGCGGGATACGGTTGTCTTTCACATAGGTATTGTTCAAGACAAAGTGGAATGACTCGCCCTCCGGCAAACCGGTTGCCGCAGCGCCGACGGTGTCGAGACCCAGCTTGGCCTCGTAGACCTTGGTCGTAGCGGTATCCAGGATGGCCGTGCCCGGATCATAGCCACCGAACTCAGCCACAAGATCGTCCGCGCCGTCAAAGAAGCGAACGGTGATCCACATGCGACGACCTTCCGGGTAACCCGTGGGAAGCTTGTGCCCGGTTTCGTTGATGACGCGGACGTTCATGATCTCGGTGTCGAACGTGACTTCCAGATCAGACGCTGCTTTCATGAACGCGTCGTTTCGCCCCTTGGCGTCGTCAACTTCCTGCTGCGTCAGCCCCGAAATGGCATCAATCGGATAAAGCTCGAGCGACTGGTCGAGGTCGACAACCGCATCCAGCATCCAGTTGGCCGCGCCGAGGAAGTCGTGAATCGGCATGTCATCACGCTCCACACGCTGACCATCGATCCCGCAACCAAAGTTTGTCGTCTTCGGCATGTGGCAATCCTGACACGTGCTGACGGCAGTGATGTTGCCACCAAAACGCCCGCTCAGTTCAACCGGCCCATCAGCAAAATCACTGTTGAGCCACTCGCTGTAGGTACGTTCGATCGGGAACATATCAAACTTGTTCTGCGTCGGATGCGGGGCATCGATCGTCGTCAAGACATACGTGTCAGCATTCGACGGCGTAGCACCACCAACGCGCTCATACGCTGGGTTGCTCACGTCGTGGCATGTCGCACAAAGCGATGAATCACGATGGTAGGGCGAGACTTCATACTCGTGCAAAAAGAAGTCGCCAAGGCCTTCGGCCTGAAGATCGGCATCCAGATCATACGGACCACGACGAACGTCATCCGGATCCAGAATGAAACTGCCGGTGTGAGCCGTCGGCGGAATCTGGTTCCCCGGCTCATTCGCAATCGCGTCGAGAATCGAGAAGTCGGCAGCCGGGCTGACACCAGGCTGGTATACCGGGTCCACCATGCGGTGGCAGACGGAACAGCTCACACCATCATAGTCGGTGTTGATGAGGTTGCTTCCATCGGTCGGAACACTTCGACCGCTGATCCAACCCTGCGGTGTGTGACAACGCAGGCAAATGTCGCCGGCGAAGTCTGCATCCTGGTTGGCTACCGTCAGGCAAGCGTGAAACAGCGGGTCACGCGTGGCCTGCGCCATGGCGCTGGCCTTCCAGCGGTCGTGAATGGCTTCAACAGCATAGCCACCATGGCAGAAGCTGCAGGACTGAGATTCTGCTAATGGTACATTGAGCGTCTCCGGCTGACTTCCAGGCATGAAAAAGTCATTGATGGTCGTCGACACCTGTGCGTTGACAACCACGCCTTGTCCAAAGGTCAACCAAATTACGCAAGCTGCAAGCATCCGTTTGCAATGATTCACTGCCCTGACTCCGTGAACGTATGGATTCCGTGCGATGGGAATTCGATCTCTTGGTTCCGCCACCCCAGCGAAGCCACTATTCTACTGACCCGATTCAACAAGGTCTAGCAGAAACGCATTTCCGTTACCATGCCCTTCGAGATTACTGGTCACTGACGCATTGGCAAGCGCTGTCAAACGACTGGCACTTCCGCGCATCATCACACATTGGCAATCCCGCTGCTGTGCCAAATCACTCAACCAATGCAACGCAAACAGTTTCGAGAACCGGAAGCAAATAATATGCGCCGCTGCATTCTTTGCGTTCATTCTTTACCGGGCCACCACGCGATGGAACCCTGAACTGAAACAGACACAACGAGCGTTGGCCGGTATGATGCCACTTCTTGAACGTTTTCCTTGGAGCAGAAAAAAGGCAGGTCCCATAAACGCGGAGTACGCGACAGATGCAGCATTTCAACACGATCAAAAGCGGCTCTTCACACAGGCCATGGGGTCGGGGTGAACGATTTGAACGTCTTCGACAACGCTCGTGGAGCGTCCTTGTAGTCTGCTGCGCACTCGTCGGAGCGACGGCGTCATCGCCAACATGGGCTGACGGCGCAAAACTCTCAAATCTTCCGCCGACACCGAATGCCGACGATCGCGTGAACTACCTCAAATGGATCAATGACAACTATCGCGTATCGGCCGAAGACGATGCATCGCCGATTTATCTCGACGCCTGCCGAAAAATTGTACGCCACTCACCACGCCAGGAACGGCGGATGGGCATGGATAGCCTGCTGCGCGAGAACGCGGAATCACTGAAATTACTGGAGACAGCCTCGCATCGATCGGATTGCTTTATCCCATTCGTGCCGCTGATGGATGAATTCGTAGAACGGCCGTTCGGTGAACAGGCCATTCAGAGCCGCATGCTCCAACTGCTGGAATTGGTTGAGCGACGCGTTGCGAACCATCTGGAGGCGGGACGAATCACCGAAGCCATCGAAGACGTGGGGCTCCTCGTTCGGATTGGCAACCATCGCTTCTGTCAGCCGTCGGCGCTCGACTACCTTCAGGCTGTTCGTGGCATGCAACTCATGTGCGACGTCATCGAAGACGTCGTCGAGCGATTGCAGAAGCCCGATCAAGCGACGCAACTTCTTGCCGCCATTCAACCGTTTGACGAACAGGCGTTGCTCCATCCTCAACTGGAAACGGAGTTGGCCAAGACGTACCACCGGCTGCAATACCACTTGAAGGACACGAACGGCGACGGCAAGCTTGACGCCTGGATTTTCCGTCGCGAGAAATTCAACCTGGAAACACCGATGACTCACGAGGAAGCGGCCGACGCCGTGACAGCAAACTACCATCGGTGGACGACGTTGATTCAAGAGGGTGCCAATCGCAAGGCACTCACCCAGGCGGAGGACTTCGGTGATCAACTGGATCGAGCCGAGAGCGCGTTCGATGAATTCTCCTTCCCGCGTATCGATACGATCCTGCCGGCCCGGGCAGAATCGGTCGCGCTCTACCGTGGGGTTGTACTGGGGGCTGCGACCCGATTGCATTTCCTTCAGGAGCGGCAATGGCCGGATACGATTGAGATGGTGCGCAAGCGCGTGCCGTGGTTGGGGACCGGAGATCCGTTCGCTGACAGTGGAGACCTTCGACTCGCAACGCGGGAAGGTAAGCCCGTTCTCTACTCGGTCGGGCGAAATGGGAAGGATGATGATGGCCGTGCCGACGCCCGCGGAAAGGGCGATATGATTCTCTGGAAAGCTGAATAATCGTGTGGGGGTGCCATGCCCAACTCACCGCGAATAGGGTGCCATGCCCGATTCATCACGAATAGGGTGCCATGCCCAAGTCACCACGAATAGGGTGCCATGCCCAAGTTCCGCCGCAGGCGGGCGCGGGCATGTATCGTCCGAACGGTTGCCACACCCAATTCACCACGAATAGGGTGCCATGCCCAAGTCCCGCCGCAGGCGGGCGCGGGCATGTATCGTCCGAACGGTTGCCACACCCAACTCACTACGAAAAGGGTGCCATGCCCAAGTTCCCTGGGCGTGCGAAGGGGCGCGGGCATGCTGTCGCATCACAAAAGAAACGACGCAGCGTGCCATGCTTACCACCCGCCGCAGGCGGATCGACACACCCGGCAAACGCCACTACGTCCGATGAAACTGACGGTTGAGGTCGGCTTTCGTTAAGCGAAGTGTCGTCGGTCGACCATGCGGGCAGTTGCTCGACTTCTCAACCAGATGCCGCTGCTCCAGTAATGCGTCAATCTCCGGCTGCGTCAGCGGATCACCGGCCTTGATCGCTGCCTTGCAAGCCATCATGTCAAGCACTTCGTGGACCACGACTTCCGCAGAACCTTCGGGCTTTCCTTCCAGCTGATCCAACAGGTCAAGCATGAACGCCGAGACATCGACCTTCTTGAGAAGGGCCGGAAACGCGTGAACCGCCATGGTGTCCGGGCCGAACGGCCGTACGTCAATTCCAAGCTTTTCAAACAGGGGGACATGTTCTTGCATAAGTGCCATTTGGCTGGCATTGGCGGAAAATGTGCTGGGAATCAGAAGGCCCTGTGACTCCAGATCACCACGATCCAGCATACCCTTGAGCTGCTCATACATGATGCGCTCATGGAGCGCGTGCTGATCGATAATGACGATGCCGTCATCGTATTCCGCGACAAGATAGAGGTTGTGAATTTGAATGGCACGGGGCTTCCGACCTTCGACCGATACCATCGCCTGCGCTGCCACGTCGTCAGTGGATGAGCCGTGGTCGGGCGTTTGATCTGAATACTCGGGTGTCGAAGGCGACAGGGGATCGCCTGAAGACGGGCTGCCGTCTTGCGATGGTGAACCATACAGCCCACGCCAGGACTGCAGCGGATCGCGCCGATCATGCCGCGGATATCCTGAATCGGCGTGACGGAACGATGCCGGGCTTCCCGTCGAACCGCCCATACCAGTTCCTGCGCCACCGTGATGCCCAGTACCGCCGTGACGCGACGTCGTGCCGTGCATGGCGGAGCTATCCGCCTTGAGCATCGAAGCCAGTTCCTCCCGCATGCGCTGCTGAACATGTTCGTCCGCAACCACATCGCGCGGCGCTGAAGCAACCGCACGTTGCGTCCGCAAGACCGGCGTCAGGTCGGCCGCCTGCAACGTCTCTTTCAGCAGGCTCAACACCTGAGAGTGAATCAGATTGGACTCCGCCCAGCGAACTTCAATCTTGGTGGGATGCACGTTCACATCCACCTCACTTGGATCGATGTAGAGAAAGAGGAAAACCACCGCGTGACGATTGTGTTCCATCAAGCCCCGATAGGCCTCCTTGACCGCATGCTGAATGTACTTGTCACGAATGAAACGGTCGTTGATGAACGTAAACTGCCACTGGGAATTGGCACGTGAACGAGCCGGTGGGGCAAGGTACGCTTCCATGCGCAGCCCACGTTCCTCGCGTGCGCGGTGCAACAGGTCTTGGGAAAGCTCTTCACCGTAAAACTTGCCGATGCGGGCAACGCGATTGTCGCAGGCAGGAAGATTGTGCGTCTGACGACCATTGTTGGTCAGAGAAAACGTAATACCCGGAAACGCCAGCGCCGCACGCGCAAAGTGATCGTTGATATGCCCCGTCTCGGTTGAAGTCGCACGAAGGAACTTACGCCGCGCAGGAACATTAAAGAAAAGATCACGGACTTCGATCGTCGTACCCGTCGGACAGCCCGCCGCTGCCTGTGAACGCTTGTCCACACCACTGATGTTCAAGACGGCGCCTTCAATCTCGTCACGCTTCCGAGACGTGATCCGCATCTTCGAAACCGATGCAATACTCGCCAACGCCTCGCCACGAAAACCCATCGATGCAATGTGGTCGAGGTCGGCCTCTTCCTGGATCTTGCTCGTCGCGTGAGGTGTCACCGCAAGCTCAAGATCGTCGGCCGTCATGCCGCAACCGTCGTCGGTGACGCGAATCGAACGCTTGCCACCATCTTCAATGGTCAAGGCAATACGCGTTGCACCGGCGTCGATCGCGTTGTCGAGCAACTCCTTCACCACGCTGGCCGGCCGCTCCACAACCTCGCCCGCGGCAATCTTGTTAACCAGGAGGGGAGGTAGGACCCGGATCATCGATTCGTTTTTCATGTCGCTTCCCTGCCGAGGAGACTGCCATAGAACGGCCGTCTGTTCGCGAGTTGACCCGTCGCATGCAACCGGTGAATCAACCATCGAAGGTGATCATGCCCGATACGGCATGCCCGGTTCATCGTCTTGCGCGGCGGATACCGGGAGGTCGGCCATTCCGATCGGCCGCACATCTTCCCAGTACTTGCTGTTGCCCAGTACTTGCTGTTGCCCAGTACTTGCTGTTGCCCAGTATGTGCTGCTACCCAGTACGTGCCGCTACCCGTGGGCGCTATGGCTGATGCCACGACCGGAGAGTCCCTGGAAAGCCCGACCATAATGGCGAACCACCATTGCTCGAACCAACAAGGCCCTAACCACCAAGAGCCCGAACCACCAAGAGCTCGAACCACCAAGAGCTCGAACCACCCGAGACCCCCGAAATTCAGCTATCGCGAGTATAATGAAGCATCCCACCAAGACCAGTCAGCCCGACAAGCCAGCCAGACCAGTGAGGTCGACCAGTCAGGTCGACCAGGCAGCCCGACCAGTCACAGCCAGTCCAGTCAGGTTCGCCCATCGCACACGTCCCGATCCTTTTTTTAAGAACCACTTGCCAATCG
>JBMYUM010000037.1:0-16439 GCA_049605375.1 Phycisphaerae bacterium
AAAAAGCCGATCGAAAGAAAGCGGGAGGTAAGATCATGCAGGTTCAGTATCTTGAGATCGTGACCAAAGACGTCAATGGCGTCTGTGCTACTTACGAAAATGTGAGTGGCGTGAAGTTCTCAGAGCCCGTTCCCGGATTGGGGAACGCGCGAACGGCCACCATGCCTGACGGTGGGATGCTGGGGGTACGCGCGCCCATGCGCGATGACGAAGCCCCGGTGGTTAGACCCTACTGGTTGGTCGATGACCTTGAGGGTGCTTTCAAGAAGGCCGTGAAGGACGGCGCGGAACCTGCTCATCCACCGTATGAGATTGCTGGGATTGGTAAGTTTGCTATTTACATTCAAGGCGGCAACGATCACGGCCTGTGGCAGAAGTAGATTCGCGAGCGTCCTTCGTGTCTGTGTTTGAGATGATTGTGGGGTGAGAGGAATGATCAGGACGATTGCATGCCTGGTGGCTGTCTTTGCCTTGGCCGTCGTGCCGGTGGTTTCGTTGGCGGAGGACTCTTTTGACGACCGAATGCGTCGTGCAAAACTGAGCGCCATCGCTCATCACGATAAACTTGTGATGATGCCCATGCGAGATGGTGTCAGGCTCGCCACCACAATCTACCGGCCGAAAAATGCTGATGGTCCGGTACCAACAATCTTCTGGCGGACACCATACAATTCGCTGAGTTTGCGCGGAGGCACGCTTCGTTTTGCTGCTTCGTTTGTTGAGCGCGGTTATGCTTTCGTGGTCCAGAATGAGAGAGGAAAATTCTTCTCTGAGGGCGAGTGGGAGATCCTGGGTTTCCCTCGAACGGACGGGTACGACGCACTGACCTGGATCGCGGATCAACCATGGTCCAATGGCCGAGTCGGTACGCTCGGATGTTCATCGCCGGCAGAGTGGCAGCTCGCTCTGGCTGCGATGGATCACCCTGCGCACGCCGCCATGGTTCCGATGGCGGCCGGTGCCGGTATCGGCCGTGTGGGTGAGTTCTACGAACAGGGGAACTGGTACCGTGGTGGGACGATGCAAGCCTTGTTTCTGACCTGGCTCTACGGTGTTCAGAATACGCAACGGCCGCAGTTCAGCCCCGACACCTCTGATGAAGATCTTGAGCGGCTGTCCCGGTATTTCGATCTGGCGCCGGATATGCCGCAAGCGAGCTGGGAGAAGAAGATCTGGCATCTGCCGTTTGTAGAGGTCATGAGCGAAGTCGGCGGCCCCTTGGGAATCTTCGCTGAGTTCCTGTCGCGCAAGCCCAACGATCCGCAATGGTACGAGGGCGGGCTCTACCACGATAATGAGGATTGGGGTGTTCCTGCGCTCTGGCTCAATTCCTGGTATGACGTCTCCATCGGTCCCAACCTGGCACTCTTCAATCACATTCGAACAAGTTCATCTGACGCGGAAGCGCGTGAGCATCAATATGTTATCGTTGCCCCGACGCTGCACTGCCGGTTCTTCAGCCCGTCTTATGATCTGGTTGTGGGTGAGCGATCGATGGGCGATGCGTCCTTTGATTACGTCGGTACGATCGAGCGTTTCTTTGACCGCTGGCTCAAGCCGGTCAACAACGGATTCGAACGTGAGACGCCGAAGGTGCAGTATTTCGCCATGGGTGCCAACGAGTGGCGATCTGCCGATCACTGGCCGCCCAAGCGGGCCAGGAAGATGGCGTTTTATCTCGACAGCGACGGGAGCGCCAACAGCCTGTTTGGGGACGGGCGATTGATCGCAAAGAACGACGCTGTCATCGATACCTCGGATCAGTTTACTTATGATCCGACCGTTCCCGTACCGACGCTTGGTGGCGGTGTCTGTTGTATGGGGGATCTCGTGGACGGTGGGTCTTTTGATCAGCGACCCGTTGAGGCGCGAGCCGATGTTCTTGTCTACACATCTGAGCCGTTGGTGGAGGCGATTGACGTTACCGGCCCGGTGCGTGTCACGCTGTATGTTGGTTCGGATGCCAAAGATACGGACTTCATGGTTAAGCTCATTGACGTCTACCCTGATGGCCGAGCCTACAACGTTGATGATTCCATGCAGCGTGTGCGGTACCGCGAGGGATACGACAGAGAGGTATTCATGGAATCCGGTAAGGTCTATGAGCTCAACGTCAGTACCATGACGACTAGTAACGTCTTCCTGCCGGGGCATCGCATTCGCCTTGAGATATCGAGCAGCAATTTCCCGCGCGTCGAGCGAAATCTGAACACCGGCGGGCCGAACTACAACGAGAGCAAACCGGTTACCGCGAGGAACGCGGTTTTCCATTCGAAGCAGCACCCGTCTCGCATTGAATTGTCCGTGTTGGACTAGCATTTTGGCGGCAGGCTCATCCCGTGCCGCGAATCACGAATAGCAATCCTGATCAAGCGTGGCATGAGATCATTGGCTACCATTGTGATCCCAGTTGATCATGAGGAGGTTGCCAGTGAATCGTAAACAGATCATCGCATGTGGTTTGATCGTATTCCTGATCCTGTTCGGGACCGCAGCGTACGTGTCCTGGCAGATGATGTTCGGTCCGATGTATCGTTTGGGGAGCGTGGCGGCGCAGGCCCAATCCGAGGATTTTTTGCCTGCCGTTACTTCGGAATCGCCCGGACTGTGGCGTGTTGAACCGGAAATCTCACTTTACTTTCAGTCTTTTGGCCAAGGACGGCCTGTGCTTGTTGTCCATGGTGGTCCTGCGGTTCCACCGAGCGGCGAATGGGCGGGACTTGCGGATTTAAAGGGGAATTTTCGCTTCATCTACTACCATCAGCGTGGCTGTGGGCGATCGACGCGTCCATTCAATCGGTTCGAAGGCGGGAACGTCTATGGTCATATTCTCGAACTTGAGTCCACGCTGGGCATCGGGGCGCAGATTGCAGACATCGAGCGCATCAGACGAATTCTGGGCGAAGACAGACTCTTGATCATCGGGCATTCGTTTGGTGGTTTTCTTGCTACGCTGTATGCCGCCGAATTTCCCAATCATGTCGAAAAGCTGGTGCTCGTGGCTCCGGCCGGACTCACCAGGAAGCCATCGCCCCAGACGGATCTCTTTGCACTCACGTCGGCGAATCTCGAAGCGGAGGATCATCTTCTATTCGAAGCATTGCGCGCCGACTATTTCGACTTCACGAAGCACTTCTCAAAGTCCGAGGCCGAGTTGGCCTCAATGCATCTTGAAGTTGGGACCTACATTCTGCGCGCCATGGGTTATCAAGCTTCTTCGAAGCCTTTGCTCGAATCGCAGGGCTTGCCCTCTGCCGGTGGATGGGGGGCGTTCGCGATGTACTTCAGTCTTGGTCGCAACTGGGAATTCTCGCGTGCCCTGGACATTGTTAAGGCACCGACGCTGGTGATCACGGGCGTCGATGATCATTTGGCCAAGCCTGGGGCAGAGCAGTATCGCTCAATCGATGGTGCGGCGTTTACAGAAATCAAGGCCGATGAACCTTCGGGACAAGCGGGGCACATGATCTTTGATGACGCACCCAAGGGATTTGGCAAGGTTGTCGCAGAGTTCCTTCTGAACTGAGCGGCCTTGTCTTACTTCTCGTCGCTTTTTGAGACTCCACGAATCGGTTCAATGGGAAGATCGCTTGTATTTGGCGCTTCCGGGGCACGCAGGCGAAGGGCCATGGTCTGGGCTTGACGACTGTAGTCGATCGATTCCGCAAGAATTCGGGCGGCTTCCTGATCGGCGTGGAATCCGCGAGAATTCTCACTGCTGATGTAGTCGAGGCGCCACATGGCCTTCCTCTGGTGTGCATAAACCGGCGCCAGTTGTTCTTCCGTTGCGCCGCTTGCCTTCGCTTCCAGAATGGAGTCGAGCATCTCCGTCATGGCAACGGCAGCGCGGTCCATCAGCGTACGTGTGCGTTTCTGGATCGTATCGACACGCCGTTGCAATTCCACCTCACTCACGTTGTGACATTGCTGGCAGGCGTTATTGATGCTCTCCATGGGGCTCTGCACATTGTGGCTGCTAACCTTCATGGCGCCGTCGCGTTCATAGGGCATGTGGCAGTCGGCACAACTGACGCCACTGCGTGCGTGAATCCCCTGGCTCCACAGTTCAAATTCCGGGTGCTGCACTTTGAGTACTTCTGCACCTGTCTCGCCATGCTTGTAGTCAAAGAACGCGGAACCATCGGGAAACGTCTTTGTATCCCAGTGCTCTTCGAGCTGTTCCATCTTGAGGCCGCGGCTCCAGGGGTACTCAAGGACATCTTTATTCGCACAGTAGTATTCGACGTGACACTGTCCGCAGACGAAGGATCGCATCTCCTGCCGTGTTGCGAGCAGATTCGGATCGTAGGATTCCTCTCGATCGCCGCGCCGCCATTTTTCGATACTGGGCAGGTGAGGCGTCGGTTCATCACTCTGAGCCAGCGCGGCAATGCCCAGCACAAAGCCTGGACGAGTCACACGAATCGCCATCGTGCCAGGATCGTGACAGTCGATGCAGGTGACCGGGTGTGCTTCGCCATCGGCAAACGCGGGATGATCATTGGGAACAGGCTGCCCCTTGAACTCGCCCGTGAAGCCGCCTACCGGGGCTTGCGGGATCACCGGTTCATTCTCTCCGGGTGTTCCGTCGGGTGTTGCCACAAGCATGGCAAGGACATCGCCGTAGGGCAGCTTGCTGACTTCCTGAAAGCCGCGGATGACGGCCGGCATGTTGAATTCGGCTGCAAGTGCTTCGTCGTTGGCGGGAAGTCCCATCGCCTCCAGGCCGACCTTGCGGTACATCACGGTGTTGGATGCGTGGCAGTGAAGGCACGCGCCGGCCTGGGATTTCTTTGTCACGCGTTCAGTGACGCCTTGATCATAAAGCATGTAGGCATGTCCGCGGGCTTCCCGATAGTCGATGCTGAATGCGTAGCCGGCGTAGAGGCGTTTGAGCCAGGGGTCTTGATCGAGTTTGCTTTCAGGCATGGCGCTGGCGCCACCGTAGAACTTGTCGCCCGCAGATGCTTTCCAACCGTCAAACTGATGCGGCCAATTCTGCCCCCACGGCTCCGGATCCGAGCTGATCTCGGTGACTTCAGCCAGCCGGACAAAAGGCTGCCGGGCTTCCTGCTTGTGGCCAAAGATACTGATGAGTACCCAGGTGACCAGCAGCGTGCCAATCACTGACACGGCAAAGACGGAACCGAGCAACATGATGCCACCCGACGAATTCGATTGTTGATGACCTTTACTCATGACGTAATCTCTAACGTATCCGGGTCGTGCAAAGTCCCTTAGTTGAAATTGCTAATCACGTTCGCCAGCGCCGCGCACACGGCCTGCGTGACCGACGTCGCCGTGGCAATGGACGCAATATTGCATCTCACCACCCGTTTGCGCGGGCAGCATGTGATTCACATAGTCGGCGTGGCAATACAAGCACGCGTGCTGTGTCACTTCCCGATTGCGCGGCTTAATTTGAATAGGTTCGTGGAATTCACCGGTGGTGAATGCGAGAGAGTGGAAAAAGCCGTTGTCGCTCTTGGTGACCCACTTTCCCACAAAATTGTGGGGGAGGTGGCAGTCGTTGCAGGTTGCAACATTTCTATGACTCGACTTCGTCCAAGCGTCGTAGTGCGCCTGCATGACGTGGCAGTTGGCGCAAGCCGCTGGATCGTTGCCGAGATATGCGGCACCTTCGCCATATCCGAACGTGAAAGCACCGAGTCCTCCAAGTACGCCCAGCATGCAGGCGCAGGATACGGACAGGGCTGTGATCAGTCGCGTGCGGCTTGGCAGTTGGAGACTTTCGCTTGATTCAGACACGTCGAGTACCTCCCGTGGCTACTCTATAACCGGATGCCGGTTGATTTTCCAGCGGAGTGCCGACAGGTTGACCCTGTGTTACTCCAACGCGTTGTTCTTTGTTCATCTGCTGTTAGTCACTACCTCGTCACGTTTGTTCGCAATGGTGCCCAATACCCCTGATTGCTGATCGGAGAGTCTTGAGTCGCCTGGCCTAGCTCTCTACATCTGCTGGAAGCCTTGTTGGATGGACATCCGTTTTGCTACAATCATAGCTTGAGTCTCTTTGTCCTTGGAGCACATCGGATTCGTGTGTTTGCGATAACAAGGGGGTGTCCTATCTAATGAACCGTGACGAGATCAACATTAGTACACGGATCTTCGAGAGCCTTGATGCTGCAGAAGCTGCGAAAGCTGAGGCGATATTTCCGCTTGTTTACGATGAGCTTCGGAAACTGGCCGCTTTTCGTGTGGCCAATGAGGCTGCCGGGCACTCGCTACAGGCAACCGCACTGGTTCACGAGGCTTTTCTACGTGTCCAAGGTGGAGATGGCGAGTCGAGGGCATTCTGCAACAAACGATACTTCTTTGCAGCTGCGGCCGAGGCAATGCGTCGAATCTTGATCGATCGGGCACGACGTAGAGGAGCCAAAAAGCGAGGCGGCGATTTTGATCGATTATCGTTGGAGGCCGCCAGCCTTAGCGTTGACGCTTCTCCAGAGTTGATATTCGACCTCGAAGCGGCTCTTTCTAAGCTTGAAAAGGTAGAGCCGCGACAAGCATCCCTGGTGAGACTTCGCTTCTATACCGGGTTGACCGTAGCGCAAGCTGCGGCAACGCTGGGAATTGCAACTCGGACGGCGGAGGGAGACTGGACATACGCACGGGCGTGGCTCTATCGTGAACTCTCTGACTGGCAAGAATAAAATTTCTAGATTCCTCTGCGGCCAGTCCACCTGTTCTACGCACTGTTTACTGAATCCGGGAGATAGCCATGCAACGGTCAGCACAACAGATTTTCCTTGAAGCCCGAGGAATCCACGGTGAGCAGCGCGATGTGTTTCTCCGGGGGGCCTGTGGTGGCGATTCTGGCCTCCGAATCAAGGTAGAGGAGCTGCTGAAGGCGGACGTGGATGCAGGGAACTTCCTATCCGGACTTCGACACAAAGTAGAAGACATGCTTAAGGCTGATGCCGAGTCCGGTAGTTTCGCAGGCGATGACCTGACAGTCGGCATAGGTGATCTGCAAAGCGACAAGGCGACACAAATTGGTCGCTACAAGCTTCTACAGCCTATCGGAGAAGGCGGGTTTGGCACCGTCTGGCTCGCGGAACAGAAAGAACCTTTCCGCCGGAGGGTTGCGCTGAAGATCATCAAACTGGGCATGGACACCAAGCATGTCATCGCTCGTTTCGAAGCGGAACGACAGGCTCTAGCCATGATGGAGCATCCAAACATCGCTAAGGTCCTCGACGCAGGAAGTACGGAAACCGGTCGCCCTTTTTTTGTGATGGAGTTGGTAAAGGGGGTCCCGATCACGGAATACTGTGATCGCGAAGAATTGGATACCCGCAGTCGGCTTGAGCTGTTCATCAAGGTCTGCACAGCCGTTCAGCACGCCCATCACAAGGGTATCATTCACCGGGATCTGAAACCCGGCAACGTGCTGGTGACGATGCATGATGGTGAAGCTGTTCCCAAAGTAATCGACTTTGGCATTGCGAAAGCTACCAGCGCGGAGCTAACCGAAAAAACACTGTTTACGCAGCACGGACAGTTCATTGGCACGCCTGCGTATATGTCTCCTGAGCAAGCGGAA
Organism: Phycisphaerae bacterium; assembly: GCA_049605375.1. Lineage (GTDB taxonomy): Bacteria > Planctomycetota > Phycisphaerae > UBA1845 > UBA1845 > JADFOB01. Next base: position 7,568 of record JBMYUM010000037.1, read on the forward strand.
ATGAGCGGACTTGATATAGATACACGAACCGACGTTTATTCACTCGGCGTGCTTCTCTATGAGCTGTTGACGGGTACCCCACCTTTCGACCCTGAGCGACTGCGTTCCGTCGGTTACAACAAGATGCTGGATATCATCCTGAAGGAGGAACCAATGAGGCCCTCAACAAGAATGAGTACGATCGCCAATACGTCCGACGGGCAAGGGAAGCAACGAATTGTTACGAGGCAACAGGGTACACTCTTTCGGGGCGATCTAGATTGGATTGCCATGAAGTGTCTCGAGAAGGACCGCAGTCGTCGATATGAAACGGCCAGCGGTCTAGCTGATGACATCAGGCGGCATCTGGAAGGGCTGACGATCTCTGCCGGCCCTCCACACACTGCATATCGTTTTCGGAAATTTGTCAGCCGAAATCAGCGCGCCGTTGCAGCGGTCACAACGCTGATTGTGCTACTCGTCCTGGCGCTGGTGGGTACCTCATATGGGCTCACGCAGGTTCTTGAAGCGCGCAACCTGGCGCGTCAGAAAGCAGACGAAGCGGTGCGCGCCCAGCAGGCAGAATTAACGACTCGGGAGGAACTGGAGGCAGCAAATGAACAGGTATTATCATTGCTTTCAAAGGGGGCTCTTTCGGTCGAAGAGAGTACCGTTGTCGCTCAGGCGGCACTGCGCATGCTAGAGGATATTGATCGGATGTCCGATGCAGAACTTCGAAGCCTGCTGTCTACTTTGGTGGACATTAATCTTGTCGGTCGAAAACTGGCGGCGCAGGATCAACCGCATAGCATCTTGCTTTCCGATCTTTGGCAGTTGCAGGCCAAACTTCCGGGTTGGGGTTTTAAGTTCGAAGTGGAGTCATTTCTTGATGGAGTGAAGCTTAAGCACGGCGAACGATCCATCTACGGCCAATGCAGTAGCAAGACCAGTGGATCAACTGGCCTCGGTATCGATCAAAAGAAACTGACGACGGGGTATCATCGTGTTACAGCCACGATTCAGGCGCATATTTTCCGTACGCCCACTGATTCTCATTTTGGAAACGGCACCGGTGGGGGAAATTGGCAAGTTCCAGTTGATTGGAAGCATGCACGCACGGTTCAGCTCGAAGATTTGGATTTTGATTTCACGCTTGTGCCAAGTTTTCCTGAACAGTACCCGTTGGCCATTGTTGATGAGAGCTTGGCAGCAGAGTTCCTTCAGGGATTCTTGATCGAAGGACTTGATCAAGTCTCCCTTGGCCGATGGGAATTGGGGGTTCGGATTGATGGAATCGATACACTTTCGGTTGCGACAAAAGCTGAGTTGCTTGACTCTAACGATGTCGTGATCAGTTCATTTCGACTCTTCGTTCACGATAAGGCATCCGGTAGTTATTCGACTAGCACGGGGTCATACAGCAAAGATGACTTAACATGGATAGTCTTGGACGTGAATGAAGATACTGAATTTGTTCCCCGTGACCCGCGACTTCGACTAACGGGATCACGCCGTACGGCGATCGAGTATGGTACCGTTGACGCTTATCTCGCGCTAGATCATGAATTGCCGATTGATGACGGCATCGTTGAACTGGCTGATCCGGAGCGCATCGCTGCCGAAGCCGAACTCCGCAATGCCGTCGAGCAGGACTTTGCCGAGTATTATGGGCAAGGGCACGAAGATACCATCGACACCATCAAGCAACTGATTGCGTTCTACGAGGAGTGGCATCAGGATGATCCGGAGGGGCGACATCACCGAAAAGTCCGGAAGTGGCGCCGTGAACTGAGCCGCGAACTCCGTGCCCAAGAGCAAGATTGAATTAGCGGCGTTTGCACTTTACGCCTATCCTAAAGATAACGTCCCATGCCGTTACTTCTTCTACGATTGCTCGCCCTGCTTCTTGGATTGGGGCTTATCGTTGGTGAGACCGTTCGTAGCTGGGGGAAGGGACGGCATCCACTCTTTGTCCTTGATGATTATTTCATCGGCGTACCGCTCCTGATCACGGCCATGTACATGGCCAGGCCGACGTCGCGCCGTCGTGCCGCATTTGTTGCTTCCTTCGCGGCGGCTGCAGGAATGCTCTACGGCAGCTTCTTTTCCAAGTTGATTGATCCGGCAAGAAATACCTTCAGCACGATTCCGGCGGGATGGCTGACTGGCCTGGTTGGTTTGGCGTTCATCATGTCCTTGATCGGGTTGTTCGGGGCACTCGTTGCCATCGGGCGATTTGAGGAATGCTCGGAAGTACGGCCCGAAGAAGTCGAAGACTTGTGATTTCATCCACGGAAGGACTGCGGTCGTGACCGAACTTGAAGCGATCTACTATTTGCATACCGACATTCCGCGCGAATCACCAGGCAGTGACGATGCCACACGAAAGGCTCTGAGCCGGATTCCCAGCTTGCCTGAGGACGCCAGGGTCATGGATCTTGGATGCGGGCCGGGGAGGGCGTCGCTTGTTTTGGCCACGTCATTGAATACGCACGTGACCGCGGTCGATCTTCATGAGCCTTACTTACAACGCCTTGCAGAGTCGGCAAAGCGGGGTGGACTGGAACAACTCATCACGACGCGGGTGGGTGACATGGGGGCGCTAACTGAGGACGATGGCACGATCGACCTAATCTGGTCTGAAGGTGCGATCTATCTTCTAGGATTTGAAAAGGGGCTTTGTTACTGGCGGCAGTTGCTCCGACCGGGTGGCATCGTTGTCGTTTCGGAATTGACGCGACTGGCCGCCGATCCTGATGCCGTAACGTTCTGGGCGGATGCCTATCCAGCCTTGACGACGATCGATGGAAATCGAGAGCTGGCTGGACGGGCAGGATTTGAAGTCATCGATCATTTCGTTATGCCCGAGTCATGTTGGTGGGACAACTACCTTACGCCGCTCGCGGCCAGAGTCGCGGCACTGCGTGCTGAGGCCGCAGACAATCCAGTACTTGGTGCGGTGCTCGATGAGGCTGAGGCGGAAGCGGAAGCCTATCGTCGTGATCATGAATCCATCGGCTACGTTTTCTATATCATGCGATGGGCAGAATAACGCCTCTTGGCCGTATTCTGTGGTATCATCTCGCGAAGATGACGCCCACTTTGATCCGTGCGTTTTACCAGGTTGACTCACGATGGGACTCTTTGACGGAACACCACTTGAACGACCCGTGACGTGCGAACGTTGCGAGAACTCGCTCGACGAGTGTAAATGCCCGCGTGACGCGGGTGGAGCCGTTCGGCTTCCCAAAGATCAGGCGGCGCGTGTGCGTCGTGAGAAACGCAAAAAGGGCAAGACCGTGACGGTCATCACCGGACTCGATCCGCAAGCCTCAGATCTCAAGAGTCTGTGTGCCCGGTTCAAAAATGCCTGTGGTGCCGGTGGCACTGTCAGCGATGGGCAGATCGAGATTCAGGGCGATCATCGTGATCGTGTGTTGCAGGAACTGCTTGAGTTAGGATACCCCGCCAAACTGGCCGGTGGGTAGTGCATAAGGAAGTCAGAATGACCAGTAGCCGGTATTTCCTCGTAGCCATACTTCCGATGTTGGTGACTTTCGGATGCGGACCGCCCAAGCACCGTGTCACGCGGCAGTCGGCCACGATCGCCGAGCAGTATTTTCGGGCCGTCTACAGTGGCGACGTGGAACTGGTGGAAGAGCTGACGGCCGATGATGTTGTCGTGAGCTATCCCGTGTTTCAGCGTGTTTTCAATAAGCCTGCACTGGAGGGGCGGCAGGATGTGGCCGCGTTTTCCCGACGTTTCAGCAGCCGTTGGGCCGACCGGGAGATCACCATCCATGACACCCTGACCGATGGGGATGACGTTGCGATCATCTGGAGTTTTCGTGCGCGACCGACGGATACGGATGGCTTGCAGTCGGGTGGTAGCCCCTATGATGACGACAAGGGGCTCCGCGATTGGGGCGGTATTTCGATTGTTCGCCTCAACAGCGCCGGCAAGATCGTTGCCGAGTTTGGTGAAGAAAGCGAACCCGGTCCGATGGGGCGGATGGATCAGGCGGAGTGAATTTGCAGTGCCGGGTCGGCGTCTCTTGAAGAATCGACAGGCTTGTCGAACAGGGTGCCATGCTTGGACGAAGTCCAGGCATGCCGGCATGGTTTGCTGGTTGTGGCGGAAGATGACGCTCGATAGCCGCGAACGTCATTGGCTCACCGGCCGCCTCCCGTTCCGCGACGTAGGCATCCCACTTGTCGTTGAACGCCTTACGTGCGGCCTGGCGCTGTTGATTCCCAAGGTACACCGCTACTGCCATGCAAACCGATACAAAAGCGATTGCTGCACCGACGGCGATCCAGTTTCGTTTATTCATGGCCGTGTTCCTCCCCGTGATGCTCAACTCCTGCAAATTGTAGTTCGATTTCACCAACAGCGAGAGTTGCAAAACCGGGTAGCGTCTATAGGCGGTGGCTATGCTCTTCGGGGGTTGTCGAATCCGATGGGTTGGATTGGTACATCTTCTTCCTGTCATCACCAAGGCAATTCACAAATGGTTGACTGAAATCGTTCCTCCGGCATTCCTGGAGTCTCCGATTGAGTAGGTTTCGTGCGACCTGCGTCCTCATATACGACGTGATGGTGCGTCGTGGCCCGATCCACTGTGCCACGTTGCTCCACGGCATGCATTATCGGTTCCATCCGGCCACGATCACCCGTCTACTCTTCCGATGAACTATGGGGTTCATTGGGAGAAGGTATGCCCGAACGCACACGACAACCAACTTGGGTGAAACGCGTTTCGTCAAAGATGACTGAGGCGGTGTCACGGCTGAATAAGAAGAATCAGCATAAGTCTTCGCATGCGAAGAGGCTGGTCGATCGAAGTCGTATCGCCGAAGAGCGTCAGATCGTCGAACAACGCAAGCGATTCATCTCCGCAATCTTGATTCTGGCGGCTGTGATCGTTGTCGGCACGGTTGGCTTCACGTACATCCAGCCGGAATGGGGGCCCTGGGAAGCGCTCTACTTCACCATGATTACGATCACGACGGTGGGGTACGGGGATTATGGACTTAACGCTGCCGGGCAGCAGTTCACCAGTGTCCTCTTGATTTTTGGTATCGTCGCCGCGTCCTACGCGTTCGGGCAGTTTGTCCAGACGATGATGGTCTATCAAATGAATGGGAGACGCGCCATGCAGCGACAGATCGATGCGATTCAGGGACATTTCATCCTCTGTGGGCTTGGACGCATTGGGCGTGCCGTGGCAGAAAATCTGTCGGAGTCGTGCTTCCCCTTTGTTATTCTCGATCCTGATAAAGATCGATGCGAATGGGCTGAACAGCATGGTTATGTTGTCATCAATGGGTCGGCCGCCGATGACGAAATGCTCTATCGTGCAGGTATCGAACGGGCCCACGGTGTGATCTGTGCCGCCGCCGCCGATACTGACAACATTGTCATTACATTAACGGCGCGAGACTTGAATCCTGATATCACCATTGTCAGTCGCGCCGATAACGAAGATTCGATCCATAAGTTGACGCGTGCGGGCGCGAACCATGTTGTTGCGCCGGCACTCCGCAGCGGCAATGAAATGGCGGCGATGCTGACGCGCCCTCATCTTGCGAGTTTCCTCTCGACGTCACGGACGGAAGGCCTTGATCACGCCATAACGGAGATCAGCATTCGTGATGGCAGCAAGCTCGTCGGTGAGACGATTCGTGGATACGGCCAGAAAGAAGCCTCGCTTGTATTTGTTGCCATCAAGCATGGCGGCGATCAAATGCAGCTGAGGCCGGGGCCGGAAGAGACTTTCTCCGCAGATGATGTTGTGATCGTCATTGGTGAATCGAATGCCATCTCCAGGATGGCGACCCTAGCCATGGACTCCAACCAGGGGCACCTGCTCCTTGAGTCGCTTTCATAGTTCTGCTTGCTGCTCGAGTTGCTTCGAAACCGGATTGTCTGCCGGTGCCTATTGTCACGCGATCAGGTCAATGGCCTGACCATGAAGGATCCAAGTCGCTATCGAATAGCAACTTGATGCCTTTACCGCGCGCGGTAATCTGTATGCCATGGGACCGAATTCCTTTCTGACAAATCAGTCGATCGACTACGCCGCGAATGAACTGCATGCCATTGTGAAGCACGCGATGGATGTCGTCGGCCCTGCTTCGTGGCCTTCCGCGGTCGAGGAGGGCATGCGCGACGTACTCTTCTTCTATTCTGACGGAGAAGGCGAGCCGGCCTGGTTCCTCTGCGCGATTGAGGATGATGATGGAGAGGTCGTTTGTCCGATGGTCGTGGAAGACGACGACCTGGTCATCGAGCCGTCGATGGCAGCCGATCTGATTGCTGCGTTCCTTCGCAACTGGCTTTGGATGCGCGGGTGGCAGGTGCAGGGGGCGATTCGATCCACCGGGAAGTGTCAGTGGCGATTGGTCGATTGCCTCTCATTTGCCGACGGTGGTGGCGATCGACTGGATGACGATTATCCCTATGGTCAGCATGAATTGGATGTGTTGTGCCAGTCAGTTGTCACGCTGGTTGGCCACTAGCGGCCGTCCTAATCGCCAGGGTCGAGAATGGACATGAAGGCCTCCTGCGGAATCTCGACGTTACCCACCGTCTTCATTCGCTTCTTACCTTCTTTCTGCTTCTCGAGCAGCTTTCGCTTACGGGTGATGTCACCGCCGTAGCACTTCGCCGTCACGTCCTTTCGGAATGCACGAATCGTCTCACGCGCAATGATCTTGGAGCCGATGGCCGCCTGCAACGGAATCTCGAACATGTGGCGGTTGATCTCTTTCTTCAAGCGGGCAATCAGTCGCCGACCGCGCCACTGTGCTTTGTCGCGGTGAACAATGACTGACAGGGCGTCTACCGGCGTGCCATTCACGAGAATGTCCATCTTGACCAGGTCGGACGTCTCGTAGCCGATGATCTCATAGTCGCACGTGCCGTAGCCCTTGGTGCAGGTCTTCAGCTTGTCGTAGAAGTCGTAAATGATCTCCGACAGCGGAAGATCATAGGTCAGCATGACTCGTGTTGGTGACAGGTATTCTGTTTTCTTCTGAATGCCGCGGCGTTCCATGGCGAGCTGCATGACGGTTCCCACCGTGTCGGCAGGAATGATCATCTGCATTTTGACAATGGGCTCGCGTATCTCTTCGACCTTGGTCAACTCCGGCAAATCGCTTGGGGATTCGATACGAATCAGTTCGCCATCTTTCAGGAGTGATTCATACGTAACGGTTGGGGCGGTTTGCACGACCGCGACGTCACCTTCCCGTTCCAGTCGCTCCTGGATGATCTTCATGTGCAGCAGACCGAGGAATCCGCAACGGAAACCGATCCCCAAAGCGTCTGAACTGACCGTTGCATAGGTGAAGGAACTGTCGTTCAACCAGAGACGCTCCATCGCTTCACGCAAGCGGTCTGTGGTTGTTCCCATGCCGGGAAAGAAGTCGCAGTAAACCATCTGTTGTGGCGGATGGTACCCGGGTAACGGCTTGTCCGTGCGTCGCGTTTGCAGCGTGAACGTATCGCCAATGTTCACGTCGGCGAGTGTCTTGATGCCGGCCACCAGATACCCGACTTCGCCCGCGCCAAGTTCCCCGACAGCCGTAGGCTTCGGCGTGAACTTGCCGACCTCGGTCACCTGGTATTTCCGTTCGACCCCCATGAGTTCGACGGCATCACCCTTCTTGATTGCGCCATCAAAAACACGAAGGTGGGAGATCACGCCACGGTGAGGGTCGGGCTTGGCATCGTAGATAAGTGATCGCAGCGGGGCGGCCGGATCGCCTTTCGGCGGCGGGATCCGTTTGATGATGGCCTCCAGCAGGCTGTCCAGCCCGAGCCCGGTCTTCGCGCTGGTAAAGACCGCTTCTGATGCATCCAATCCCAGAATCTGCTCCGCCTCGAGGGCAATGTCCTCCGGGTGAGCGGACGGCAAATCTACTTTATTGATGACCAGGATGATCTCTAGATCGGCTTCGACGGCCAAATAGGCGTTGGCTACGGTCTGCGCCTGGACGCCTTGTGTCGCATCCACGAGAACCAGCACACCTTCGCATGCGGCCAGTGCACGCGAGACTTCGTAGTGAAAATCGACGTGGCCGGGCGTATCAATCAGGTTCAGCATATACTGCTGTTTGTTGAATTCGTAGTTTACACTTGCCCGATTGGCTTTAATTGTGATCCCCATTTCCCGTTCGAGGTCCATGTCGTCCAGGAATTGGGCGCGCATTTCACGGGCTGTGATCGCCCCTGTATGCTCGAGTATGCGGTCCGCGAGGGTGCTCTTGCCGTGGTCAATGTGTGCGACAATGCTGAAATTGCGGATGAGGTCGAGGTTGGCCATCTGAATCGCTTTTCACAGCCCGGGGTTTCCCCGAGGCTTCTCCCATTCTTGGGGAAACAGTGGTTTCTGGCATCATGGCGACGGATTCGTCCGGGCTTCTTCGCATGATGACCAAAAGGTGACGTTCCAGGAACGCTGCAGAAGTATAGTCGAAGCATTCGTGCCAGATAAGGGTCTGGTCGAATTGAAAAGCTGAGAAGCTGGTCGGATTGACGCTTTGCTCGGGCGATGACCGAAGTTGGTCGCCTCGTTCCAGCCACTTCGACCGATAACGAGCTGAGTGTGTCTTTGATTTCAAGGCAAAAAAAGATGACAGGCAGACAGAGACCCTGCCGTCTTACTTCATGATGACCACGTTGCCCGTACCAGGCGAGTTCGACGATGAACTTCCTCTGATCGAAGCGATTCAGGGAGGAGATCGGTACGCTTTTGCGGAGTTCGTAAAGCGTCACGATCAATGGGTACGCGGGGTTGTTTTTGGCGTTCTCGGGAAGCGGGATCGCCTGGACGACGTGTCGCAGCAGGTTTGGACGACCGTGTGGATGCGTGTTGCTGACCTTCGC
>JBMYUM010000038.1:0-16351 GCA_049605375.1 Phycisphaerae bacterium
GGCTGTAACCGTCCTGCTCGCGTGAGTTGATGGCTTCGCGATAAGCATCCAGCGCGTCGGCTCGGTATGCTTCGAATCCAACGAGTGCCATCAGATCGTTCATGGCTGCCAACTGAGCGACGAACGTCCAGTGTTTGCCGGCTTCGCGGTGTGCTTTCTCCAATGCGTCGGCTGCATCCTGCACGGAGGCTACGACGTTCTCCTTGGCAACGGTGGCGTCTTCAGATTCTGCCGCACTCTCGTCTTTCAGGCCAAGCGTTTCAGCAAGGTCCTCCATGAGTTGGGCCGTTTCCTGATGTGCCCGATAACGGGAAGCATAGCACCACGCAGCGCCCAGCAACGTATCCGAACGCTGTGCCTGGATGTGGCCGGCCAACCAGCCACCTTCGGCACGCAGGCTGTCACCTGACGTCGGACGAACCTCGCTGCTCATCTCACGAACCTTGGCAGCACCGTCCCGCACCCACGTCTCCGTACTACGGGCAGCGGTCGTGAAGAATCGTTCGGCCTGTTCAAAATGATCGATGGCCTGGTCTTCCGCGCCACCGGCGAGTGAATCCAGTTCCGCCATCTGCTCAAAAAGCTGTTCCGCATTGGACTTGAGTGTCCGCGTAACCTCGTCAACGATTCCCGCACGTGCCATCGCGTCCGAACGCGTATCTTTCAAACGCTCGATGTCTTCCGACATGCTGGCCACTGCGGTTTCAAGGCTGGCAACGGTCGACTCCAGAATGCTGCGACGACCGGCTTGATGAACCGCCCCCAACTTCGTCGTCAGGCCGTCAGATTGACCGCCCTCGACGTAGCTACCGGCCACGTAATCGCCGGACCAATCGATCTCGGCCTTCGGCAAGTGACCGTACATAAGCGAAGCGGCTTCACGCGCGACTTCGCGATACTCATCGCTCAGATTCCGCATCTTCTGCTCGAACACGGCAGAACCGTCAGGATCGGAAAAATCGACACCTTCTTCTCGCAGCTCCGCCATCTCGCGCAACAGGACCTGCGCGCGGGCTTCTGCTTTCGCCGCGTCTTTCTCCAGGTCGGACGCCAATGACGCGACCTCTTCAAGACTCTTGCGGCTATCAGCTAACGTCGTTTCAAGTTCGCTTTTCTTCGACTCCAGCGCCTTGATTTGCTCTGACAGTGAATCCGCAGCGCCACCGAGGTTCATCTGCAGCATGGATTGCAAACGCAAACCGGTCATGCGGAGGTCATTTCTGGCCAACGTCGCCTCTTCGCGATAGTGACGGCCTTCGTGGCGGGACACGACACCTTTGTGATAGTAAATGACACCCTTAAGGCGATTGGCTTCAGCGGCATCCTGAGCTGAAGACGAACCCGAGCGATACGCCAACGCCTCGTCGACGGCACGCATGGCTTCATCGAGCAGTGCTTCGTTCTGTTCAATGAGCGCGTTTCGCTCGCTAACACCCTTCTCGATTGTACCGGCGAGGTTACCGACGCTCACAGATTTGTCGCGTGCGATAAATGCAACTTCCGAAGCATCGGATACGGTCTGGTAGTCTTTAGGCTGATAGTCTGCCCAGCGTGCTTCGTACGTTTCCTGGTAATCATCGGTGGCGCGATCGAGCAGCGCATCGACGTCTTCCACATCAACGTCCACGTCGCCGGCGGCCAGCGAATCGAGCATGAGCGACTTGTGGGCCAAACCATGCTGATAGCGATGCAGTAACCAACGACCACGCTCCATCAAGCGTGATGATTCGGAACTAACCGCCCGATCAGCGTTCTGCAACGACGGGACAAGAACCAGGGAGCCCGCCGCGATACCCAGTGCACCCAGCAACACGATGCCGGAAATCATTTTCTGCATGATGCCCAAACCACCTCTTTGGATCGTCTCAATTGGATCGCCTCAAACCGAGACCGGCACTCCGGCCTACCAGCGCAGACTGCCAACCGGGAATCCGATAAGGCAGCCTAAACCCAGGATAGTAAAGGGAATACGCCCGAATGCCAAGGGGCGCCGAAGGCTCCGGCGCCCGCTTGAACAGGCGTTTTTGAGGTACGGAGTGCCGCGTGAGGCTTATTTGCCGTCGACCGTTACGATTTTCATGTCGATCGCCCCGATTTTCTTGATCATCGGAAGCGTCAACTCCGCCATGCCCGCATTCTGCATCGAGGAAACGGCCATGGCGATCCGCGCAGGACTGCAAGAGGTCTCCCGGAGCGCGGCGTCGTAGTCCAGCCATCGGCCATCAATGTAGAACTGCGTCCACATGTGGTAGCCGTATATATCCTGCTGTGCACCAAACAGCGGCACGTATGCCAGTCCCACGACAACCCGTGAGGGGAAACCAGCCAGACGCCCCAGTGCTGCGAGGAGTACGCCGTGTTCGCTGCAGTCACCGGACTTGTTTCGACAGACTTCGCTAGCCGTCGCGAATGCGACGTCGAGATTCTTGTCGGAGATATAGTCTGTGACAAAGACACGCAGCTTGTCGGCCAGTTTGTAGGGATCTTTTTCATCGCCCACGGCCTTCTTTGCCAGTGCCTTCAGTTCCGGATCGTCCAAATTCATCATCAAGTTGGACCCGGTGTACTCAAGATGCTCTGCCGCCGACAATTGGCCGGACTGACGGCCGGCGGACGTGTACTCCTGGCGCGTGACTACGAGCTTCTGAATCTTCCCCTTCGCGGACACCTTCTGCATGCCGGTAGTCGGGAAGGTCCCGATTCCGGACTCGCCGTCTTTGGCACTGATTTCATACACGATCTCGCGCGATTTCTTTCGGTCAATTGATCGCTTAACCGGAATCGTGCTGGTCATGAACATTTCCGGTGGCACGAAGTCAGCCAGCGCTTTCGCCTTATCCACCGCGTAGATTTCGATGTTTCCAAGTCCCGGCATGGGAAAGATGGAGCGGACCGGCAAACCGTCTTTGTCGAGCCACGCAACAATTTCCATTTCGCCCATCGGCGTGATCATTTTCGAGCTCGATTTGAGTCCGCGAAGCTGTTCCCCGCGATTATCAAAGGTCTCCCAATCGAACATGGTTGTTTCCACATCCACCGGCGCGTCGAGTCGAAGCTCGGGTGTGTAGACTTTGAGTTTGAAAGACTTGCCTGGTTCGATGCCCGCAAGGATGGAGGCACGATAAACGCCCCACGACATCACGCCGTCACCGGCAAACGGGTGCGTCTGCTTCTGCTCCATACCGAATTGAGCCGTCGTGACCGTGACTTTCCCATCGGCGATTTCCCCACGGGTTTCGGTATCCATGGTCGCGGCCTTCATCTTGGCAGCAAAGGCCAATGGCTTGCCTTCGAGTGTTTCCTTGGTCCACTGCTCTGATTCAATCTCGACAGGTTGATCGACCCGGCCAACCCGCATGAACATGCGATTGGTTGACGTAATGACGTCTCCATCGCGGGAAAACGTCGACTGTGCATAGCCGACCTTTCCGCCGAGCATATGCACTTCCATCCATTGCTCATTGAATCGTCCCTGAGGCGGGTTATTGACATCGAATGCAAAGATGTTGCCAGCCAATGCGAACACAATACCAATAACGATCAGAAAGAATCGCATATCGTGGTCCCCTCTAAAAAAGGAATGGCAGGGCGCTGCTGGAGGCCCTGCCTGAACGTTTGACGAATGGCGTGGTGAGACTATTCCGAAATTCGGACAGCCTCTAGGTATTGGCAACGGCTAGCGGCCGAACCACTTCTTGACCTTGTGAACCGTGACATCTCGACCAGCTTTCGCGATCGACGTCGTCAGCGGAATCTCCTTCGGACATACCTGCACACAGTTCTGACTATTCCCACAGTCCATAATGCCGCCGGTGCCGGCGAGCACTTCCAACCGTTCTTCTGAATCCACTTTCCCGGTCGGATGGGCGTTGAACAGGACGGCCTGTGAAATGGCTGCGGGCCCGATGAACATGGACTTGTCGTTGAATTGCGGACAAGCTTCGACACAACATCCGCACGTCATGCACCGTGACAACGGATAGGCATCTTCCTGTTCGGTGGGCGAAATCGCCGGACCAGACCCGAGGTCATGATAGCCATCCACACGCACCCAGGCTTTGACCTTCTTCAGTGAATCGAACATGGCGTTGCGGTCAACGACCAGGTCCCGCACGACAGGAAACTTGCTCATCGGCTGCAATTCGATCGCCCCTGTCGACTCTTCGAGCAGGTTGTCGACCAGCGCAGAGCAAGCCTGACGAACGCGGCCATTGATGCGCATCGTGCAGGAGCCGCATACCTCTTCGAGGCAGCAGGCGTCGTAGGCTACGGGCGTCGTTGATTCATCTTCCGTCGTCACCGGATGGGCGGCAATGCGTTGCAGCACCGTGGTGATGTTCATTCCCTGCTCATATGGCAGGGAGAACGACTCCCATCGCGGCCCGTGCGTCTTGTCTTCCTGGCGTTGAACTTTGACCAAGATTTCGCGTGACATCTCTTACCTTTCGCGTTCAATTTCAAAGTCACCGGCTTTCCATCGAAAGCTGACTTAGACTGGCACCTCGACAGCTGACGACTGACCCATTTCCCGCCAGACCTCTTCAATGATTTCCGCACCCTTGAGACCATAGGTCCTTGGTCGTGGAGGAATCAGGCTGGTATCCACTTCCTCGTAGGAAAGTGTCGGGCCGTCCGGGCCGTACGATGCGATGGTCGATTTCAACCACTTATCATTCTTTTCCTTAAAGGCTTTGCACCAGACTTCGGCCTGACGTCGCAGTGCTGCCGGATCATCGGCATCCGGCGACTCAATCTGGAAATCGGGCTTGTAATGCGCGCCTCGACATTCGTCTCGTTTCAGAGCGCCTTCAAGAATCACACGGGAAATCAGCAGCATGTCATCCAGCGCTCTGGCCAGACTGAGATTCTGGTTGGTCCAGTTGCCCTTGTCTGCAAGCCGGATTCGGCCATAACGCTCCCGCAATTCGTCCATCTTCGTGAGCGATTGCTCCAATTCGCCGTTACGACGCACGACGGTCGCACTCCGGGTCATCAGGTCGCCGAGTTCCTGGTGGATGGTGTATGGATTCTCGTCACCTTCCCGCTTGATCAGGCTGTCGGCGTACGCTCGCTGTTGCTCGACGGCACCGTCAAACAGTGAACTCGGCTGATCATCAGCCTGACCGCTCTGGAGGCTGTCCAACCAGGTCGCGATCGACGGAGCCACGATCAAGCCCGAGAAGATGCAACTCAACAGCGAGTTGGCACCCAGGCGATTCGCACCGTGATATTGATAGTCAGCTTCCCCGATGACGAAGATACCTGGGACATTACTGTGCTGGTTGCGCGGTGAACCGAGGGCGAGCCCGCCTTCGGCTGTTCGCTCGTAGTCAACCCAGAGACCACCCATGGAATAGTGGACGGCCGGGAAGATCTTCATCGGGGTCACACGTGGATTCACGCCCTGGAACTTCTCATAAATCTCAAGAATACCCGCGAGCTTGTGGTGGGTCGCACCCGGAAGCTCCGTCACATCAAGGTAGACGCAGAGCCGACCCTGCTCGACGCTGAGCCCTTGTTCGACACAAACATCGAAGATCTCTCGCGTGGCAATGTCTCGCGGAACCAGGTTGCCGTACTTGGGATAACGCTCTTCAAGGAAGTAGTACCGTTCGGAAGTCGGAATCGCAGTCGGATCACGCTCATCCTGTGGCTTGCGCGGCACCCACACGCGGCCACCCTCGCCACGCGCACTTTCGCTCATCAAACGCAGCTTGTCGGTCCCTGGAATGGCTGTGGGATGGACCTGGATAAACTCGCCGTTGGCGTAGTTCACACCGGCACGGAAAACGCGGCCTGCCGCCCCGCCGGTACAGATCATGGACATCGTGCTACGTCCATAGACGAGGCCACAACCGCCGGTGGCAAGCACGACGGCATCCGCGGCAAGCGATCGGATCTCCATGGTGAACATGTCCTGTACCACCACGCCACGGCACTGGCCGTTGTCATCCATGATCGGGCCCAGGAATTCCCAGTACTCGAACTTCTCGACGAGCCCCTCGGCTTCCCAGCGGCGTACCTGCTCATCCAGCGAATAAAGAAGCTGCTGGCCGGTGGTGGCACCCGCGAACGCTGTACGCTTGAACAACGTTCCACCAAAGCGACGCTGATCACGACGCCCTTCAGGTGTACGGTTAAACGGCACGCCCATACGGTCAAGCAGGTCGATGATCTTCGGTGCCCAGTCGCACATTTCCTTCACAGGCGGCTGGTGCTGCAGGAAGTCGCCACCATAAACGGTGTCATCGAAGTGCTTCCATTCGTTGTCACCCTGTTGGCGCGTGTAGTCGTTCACAGAGTTGATACCACCCTGCGCACAAACACTGTGAGACCGCTTAACCGGGACCATGCTGACGAGGTATACGTGAATACCCGATTCAGCCAGCCGCATCGTAGCAGCCAGTCCGGCCAGTCCTCCGCCAACGACAACCACGTGCTGTTTCGCCATGATGCTCCAGAACCTTTCTTTCGTCGTTCATCCGTGATGCGCGTCTGCATCACGCTTTCCGAACCTCAGTCATTCAACCAAACGATCTCGATCCACCAGGGTATCTTGATCATTTTCGTTTCACGGGACCTGTTTCATCCGATTCCCATTCGCGTCTGGTTCATCTTCTCGATGAACCGCTGGAAAACGGATCACTCGGTGACCGTCTCGGCGCTGGCCGAATGGTCACTATGCGGCGCTGTCCCTTGCACGCTATCCGGATCCAGAGTACGGAACCCACTCAACGCCCCCAATCCGGCCAAGGCCAGGAGGACGCCAAACGAAGCACAAATGACACCGGATACCCGCTGCGACTGCGGTCGAATCGTGATACCCCATGTAATCAAACTCGTCCAAATTCCGTTGGCCAGGTGGAAAACAGTCGCGACAACACCAATCGCATAGAGTGGTGCGATCCACATACTGCTTTGAATCGCCTTGGCTGTCGTTGCCGGCGCGGCATGCGGATCAAATGCGCCGCCGCCGAACGGCTTACCTGTCCAGTGCAAGTGGTACAGGTGGAAAATGATGAAGAAGAATGCAATCACCGCCGTAGCACGTTGCAGCGTGTATCGCACGTTTCCGCCATAGCGATACGCCTGTGTATTCGGCATGGCAGTAAACATGATCTGGAAGCCGACAATCGTGTGAAACAGAAGCGGGATGAAAATGCCGACGATCTCAACCGGAATCAGGAGCGGCCCGAGGGCGTGAATCCGATCAACCGATTTTTGAAACTCGTCAGCACCACCCAGCACGGATGCATTGGTAGTCAGGTGCATGAAAAGAAAGACACCGATCGGAATCAATCCCGACAGTGAATGCAAGCGCCTGATAAGGAAGTAGTAATTGTCCGAGGGATTGACGGTCTGTTCACTCATGACCTGAACACTCTCCAATTCCAGAAGAACCCCAATTCCAGATGAAATAAATCCGACGTGATGACAATCGGCTCGAACCTCATCGGTTCAACAGCGAGCCAATCCGAATGCACATCCGACCCGATTCATCCTGCTGGAGTTTCCCACTCGCAAACATCCGCAAACAGGCATGCCATCCAACGATGCACCAGAGCGACGAAGCATCCGGTGCAGCATGTCGGACGAAAACTGCCGGCCGTCGATGCCTCGACTGCCGCGCTGCTTGCGTACGCGCCCGGCCAACCCGCAACCGTCATCGAAATCCTGCTTTTCGAAGGCGAATCGGCCTATCTCTACGCGTGGAAGTATATAACGACTTGACGATTTCCGCCAATGCGCTACGGTATAGATGTGGGTTTTCAAAAACCCGAAACATTGCAAAGTTTTCTCATGCCTGCGATGCTATCGTGAGTCGTTTGCTTCCGATACCCGGAGGCACCGATGAAGCATTCATCACGTGTGATCCGGGTCTGTTCGATCCGTATACCTGCTTCCGATTTCGGCTACCCGAGAGACTGCCTGTTCTTCCGGTGGGCAGCCCCTGTGGCCCCAGCATCCGGCGCCCCGAAACTGTAGCTTCCCAATGTCCCAAAAGCCTTACGAGCCCCATGAGCCCGACGGCTCCGCAGAAGCCTCTGAGTTCACGCGGTGCGATGCTCCCGCTCATGCTCACCCACTTGGTCCGATGATCGAGGGTTATCACCCACGGCATCCATTTCGTGCGCGCCTGATCGCACTGGCCATCGCAATGGGCGGCCTCGGCGTGCTCGGTGTCGCAGCCTACCTGTCCCCATCTCCAGAGGGCATCGGCACGCATGAACAGCTGGGACTCGCGCCGTGCAGCGCCATGCGAGTATTGGGCATTCCCTGTCCGACCTGCGGAATGACGACGGCTTTCTCTCACACGGTTCGCGGTGAGTTCGTTGCAGCCATTTGGGTACAACCCACCGGGACTTTGTTAGCTATCGGCACATTTGCCGTCTCCGTAACAGCGTTGATGTCGTTACTCAGCGGTCGATTCTGGCGGATTAATGTCTATCGACTCACGATTCCCAAACTGACTTTCTTTGTCGTGCTACTGCTTCTGCTGGGATGGGCCTGGAAATTGGCAACGATGTGATCAGACGACGCTGACGAAAACGCCATGCATCAGCACGTACCGTGACGGAATTCCCTGCCTTTCCATCTGATGGGTCTGTCATTCCATCAGCGGGGTCTGTTCGACCACGGATTTCACGAAACGTGCACCGTCTGGTAGTGTATGCCAGAATGTGGCAACGCGACGGGACGATCAGCCGGAAGGCAGATCATGACGCCGACGAACGGCATGCCCCGACCGATGACGAATTCAGACGCCAAAGGATATCGAACGTATGCAGAATGTTCAAAAGATGGGATGGCTCCTGGTCGGCGTACTGCTGCTTTCCGGCGGCTGCAATCTTCTCACTCCCTTGATCTTTATTGGCGAACACAAGAAGCAAATAGCCGCAGAGTTCGACAAGCTTCCGAACAGCCGCGTTGCCGTCGTCGTCTGGATGGATCAATCTACGCTCTTTGACTGGCCGTTCGCCCGCTTTGAGTTGGCAACGTACGTCGCCGACAAACTCGAATCGGAAATACGCCAGCGCGGGAGCCAGATCGATATTGTCGACCCGCGGGACGTTGATGATTTCATCCAGCGGGCCAACGACCCGGTCCTCGATCCGATCACCATCGGTCGCGAGTATGATGTCGACTATGTGCTATATGTCGAAATCCTCGAGTACCAGACGCGTGATTCGCAGCAGCCGCAGTTGCTTCGAGGCCGAATCCACGCCTCGGTTGCCGTCGTCGATATACGCACAGATGATGACTTTGGCGAAACGTATGAAATGGCCGCCGTACAATGCGTCCATCCTGAAAACGCCCCAGTGCTGATGAATGCGACCAACACCCGTCGTGTCCGGGAGGCTACCCATCTGAAGTTCTCTGAGCTCGTCGCGCGCAAATTCTATGAGTACGAGGAAGACCTCTGATATGATGCGAGCCACCCTTACCGTCGTGTTGCTGATTTCAGCCGCATGCCTGAATTCCGGTTGTGGGATGAGCCAGGGTGCGTTGCTCTATATGATGGGCTTCGGCTCCCGAGAGACGGTCGAGGCGCAGTTCAATTTGACGAAGGAGCCCGTTCTGATCCTTGTCGACGACTTCGGCGAGTCCGTGGATTGGCCGCCAGCACCGAACTACCTCGTCGATGAACTGGGCAAGCGGTTGATCGAGCAAAAGGGTGCGAACCGTATTGTCCCCAACAAGACACTGCAGAACCTCCGTCGTTCACGGGGTGACTTCAGCGAACTTCCCGCACAGAAGATAGGACGCCTTTGCGGCGCGGATCAGGTCATCTGGCTGGAAGTCGACAGCTATTTCGGCTCCGAGGAATTTTATGAGCCGACGCACGCAGCCTGGTTCGCGGTGACAGTCAAAGTGCTGGATGTCCAGGAACAGGAAGATAAGACACGCGTGCGCCTGTGGCCCAACGGCCCAAACGGGCATTACGTCAGTGTTTCATTGGACGGCAGCAAGGTGTCGGAACTGAAGACCAGGGATAAGATCGCGAAAGAACTTTCCACTCAACTGGCAACGTCGATCACGAAACTTTTCACGGATTACGTACCTGGCGATTTCGAGGAATAGCGGTTCATCGCTCCGGGCATATCCAAGAGTATCGAAAGGGCTGAATCGTGCCCCTTGTGAGTCATCTTCTTGATTCCCATTGCGGATGGGAACAGCATCGCGGAACCCACCTCATCCAGTCACGCGGTTCGGTCGACCAATGGCGGCACAACGTTGTTGCCTTCTCACCCAAGATTCGCCGCGAACTTCCAACAAGCCTGGAAGACACCCGTGCGCTCCGCGGGTGGAGTGGATCACCGCTGTACAATGCCATTCATCTGGCACGATATGTTACACGCGAACGGCCGGACATCTGTCACGCCTGGTCCGTGGATGCCGCACATGCGGCCAGTGTCGGCAATGCACCACGAATCCTGCTCACGATTTCCAACCCGGCTGACGTTACACAGCATGCCAAGCGTCTGCGAACCCTGGAACAGGCCGGCCGCCTATCCATCGCCTGCTCATCGGAAACGGTTCTGCGGCGGTTGGTCGAGAACGGCCTCGATCAGTCAAAGATGGTACTCATCAGACCCGGCGTCGACTTCGCCGAGATCAACCGCACTCGAAAGTCTGATTTGCGTGCAACGCTGGGTATCGACCGGGAAGATAAGTTGATCGTCCTCGGTGACGGTGATCGTCGCAGCGATGCCATTGATGAGTCCTTTTGGGCCCTGAAGCTGATGGGCTACCTCGACGGCGGGTTCTACGGCGTCATTCCGCGACCCGGCCGGGAACGCAATCGCATGTTTCGGTGGGAATCCAAGCTGATCGGTTACTCAACCCTGATTCAGCCCGAGCCCCCGGTCAGTTTTGAGGCATTGGTGAGTGTGGCCGATTACCTCGTCCTTTCCTCACGAAAAGAAATCTCCACGACATGCATCGCGTGGGCCATGGCCGCGGAGACGCTGGTCATCGCACCTGCAACGTATGGCAT
This sequence comes from Phycisphaerae bacterium, assembly GCA_049605375.1. Lineage (GTDB taxonomy): Bacteria > Planctomycetota > Phycisphaerae > UBA1845 > UBA1845 > JADFOB01. The sequence continues at coordinate 11,000 of JBMYUM010000038.1, forward strand.
TGCCGAAATCATCGGTAGCGGGCTGAACGGTTTGCTCTACAAGCAACCCAAGCAATCCACACAGGCGACCGAGATCTTTCGTTGCCTTCAGAAGGAGGGGCAGGCCAAACTACGCGAAGTCGCGCGAGGGCATGCATTCGAAGTCTTTGCCGCACAACGAAGTGTCGATCAGTATCTGCAGTTGTACAAGAATCTTTTCGAAGGTCGCCCGCCTGGAGAGGGTGTCGTCGATACTGCACAGGCATCCTGACAACGGACGGTGAAGCAGGAAGCTTCCCAGAGCGAGTGTTCAGGGGGATGAAAGGCGTCTCTGCCACACGGCCGCGTCGCGCAAATCGACTTGCCCATTTCCGTCAAAATCTGCCGGCCGACAATTGGCGGCCGTTACCGTTGCACCCGGCCCGGCAAAACAGCCGATCCAGCTTGCATAATCATCAAGAGCGACCACCCCATCCGCGTTCCAATCACCCCATCCACCGTGCTGGACAAGCAACACCTGACCCGCCCCGACATCTTGCAGCTCGGTCACACTGCCATCGGGCCATTCAACACGAATCAATTCAACCACGTCATCTGCGCCGAGACCGAAATGAGCCTCGGCCGGCTCCTGTGACATGAAACTGATACCGGCGGTCAGCACCCTCATCATCGTCAGGTCATTAGCCAGGACTCGCACGATTGCACCAATCGCAAAGTGGTTGGGACCATCCATCCTTGGTTTCACCGTCAGCCATTGATTGGCAGGGTCGGCTCCGCCCAAATCCGGCAAGCGGACGGTCTCCATGACGCGGAGCGGCCCGTTCTGGCACGCTTGGACAAGATCCAGATCGCCATCGCGGTCCATATCAAAGGCTGCCAGCGCGCTGCCCCAGTCAATATCATTGAAACCGTAGGCAGCCCCCTGTTCCGTAAAGGGCCCGTCCGGCGCATCACCACTGAATGGACTGACAAAATAAACCGACGGGTCGTCCAGACCGATACTGCTTCGCCACCCGTTTGTCGCGGCGAGGTCCAGCCAGCCGTCAAGATCACCGTCCATCCAGGTCACACCCCAGCCGAAGCCACCGTTGTCCACACCGCGTGCCTGCGAAACGTCGGCAAACGAAAGCGTGGTGCCGATCGAGTCGTTGCGGTAAAGAACGTTGTACCGCGGACCAAGCTGATTCTCCGGCGGCGGTGGCATATAGATGTTGGAAATGTAGATGTCCAGATCACCGTCATTGTCATAATCGCCAAACGTAATGCCCATGTCATTCATGTTGTTGTTGGTGTTTGACGAAACGGCTTGATCGAGGAAGGTCAGATCACCTTGATTGATCAGCATGCGATTAGGACCGAAATCAACAGTGACAAAAATGTCCATCAACCCATCGTTATTGAAATCAGCCATGGCCGGCTGATTCATGAATTCCGAGAAGCCGCCGACACCTTCGTTGCCACTGATGTCAACGAAACCGCCCTGCCCCGTATTGAGAAACAGATGACGGATGCCCGGCCATTGCGCGGCAAAAAAATCGATATAACCGTCGCGATTGATATCGCCTGCACAGAGCCCACCCCAATGATGCGTTGGTGTTTCAATAACCGGTGCCTTAAAGACGCCTGACTCGACGGTCACGTCAGCGAAACAGCCGTCTTCTTCCTGTCGAAACAAGCGAAACGAGGTCGGCGCCGACTGATCATCGTTGGCAAGCAAAAGGTCAAGATCATGATCGCCGTCGTAGTCAATCCAGATTGCGGTTCGATTCGACTCGAGCGAGGCAAGGCCGACGCTGGCGGCCACGTCCTCAAACTGGCCGTTCCCCAGATTTCGATAGAGGCGATCTGGTACGCCCGCGGCCTGCGGTACGAAAATGTCAACGAGGCCGTCGTTGTCAAAGTCGGCCGCCGCGGCACCGGTGCCGGTCCCCTGTTCCGGCTGATGATGCTGGATACCGGCCTCAACGGAGATGTCTTCAAAGTGAATGTGGTCGGCAACAGTCTGGGTGTGACTGGCGAGCAAAACCCCGACCGCGACCAGGGGGCCGACCGCAACCAGGGGTAAGCGAAGCCACCCTCGGTACGAACGCAAACCGGGTGCTTTCAGCCACCGGATGGCCACGTTAGATGAAGTCCCCACACGCATGAAACAACGTTGCTCACAATGTCCACGGTTTTTCGAGAATCGACCCACTCATGATAGGCGGGGACAACACAGATTCTCTACCCGAATCGCAGCGAATTCCGCCATCTCCGAGCGTCCGGCGAACTATTTGCGGACAATCATCGATGTACATTGATTCCCCATGAGAAAAGGGCATCGTTCGGCAGCCGCAGCTTGCCAATTGCGGACGGTCGTCGATACTACCCACGTGCAGGGACGGCCGATAATCTGGGGCAATTGGATCATGAGGACAATGATCCCGATTGACCCGGTCTTCAGTGCCGCGGCTCGTTCCGAAACTTCATTCATGAACCGGCACCGGCTGCCAATCCAGGGAGGGTGAGAGCATGCACCGTTCAGATCTTCGTCGTTCCGATCGAATTGCCATTCCGCTGCGCCGAACAGGATTGCTGGCTATTGGGGCTGCCATGTTCTGTAGTATCGGATGCCAACTTCCCGCCGCCCAGCTTCAACCCGTCCGCGTCTCCTATCGTTTTGATAACGTCAGAGCGGACGCCAGTATTGATGAATGGAAGCAGCTCCGACGTGTGCTCATGACACACGCGGCCGGCAACAAGGTCGAAGATCGCGCCGTGGTTGGAAGTGAACGAACGGTGGGTGGAACCATTGTCAGGCAGTACCTTGCCGATCTGACGGTCGCGAATCTTGATGACCTCAAGGCTATTGACCGTGACATTCGTGCTCTTTCCAAGCAAAAGTTCAATGGCGGCGAACGCGTTGAGTTTGAGTTTCTTCACGCGTCCGCGAACCTCGCTTATGCCAGCAGCTTCATCATGACCGGGCTCGATATCATCTTGCGAGGCGTCACCAGCCCCGGTGCTCAAGTCACGATTTATCTTCATGATGGAAGCAAGCGACGGCCGGATGTATCGCGATACGGGAAGTGGTCACTTCCAGTGAAAGTGCGCCCGAATCATCGGTATTTCTATGGGTACGCAACCGGCAAAGAAAGCAGAGTCACCAAGTACTTCCGGATCGACATATTCTCGCAGGAACAGGAAGACGTGACCGCGGATCGCTTCGAAGGCCTCCGCCGCCGGGTGCGCTAGGCGACCCGGAAAATGAGATATCGAAAATCCTGGTTAGGATGGCAAGACGCTACCAACAGTGTGGGTTTGAGCTCAGTTGCGTGCGATCATACGGGCGATCAATTGCCGTAACGCTGACGACAGATGAATTCGGGCTCACCTTGTGCGATACACTGTGCTTCCAGACGTGTCTCATTGAGAACGTTCTGATTGTCGTTCGGTGGCGGTAGCATACCGAACGAAAGACCGTCGACGGCCAAGTCCAGCAATCGGAAAATACCGGTCTGGTCGTAAACGGGGAAACCCCATCGATCAACCAATCCAAGATCTGTGAACGTGGGAATATCGTCGAAGAGAGGATCATCTTCCGGGGCAATTTCATCCACCGGCTCCTCTTCTACCACGGGTTCTTCAAGAGGCTCTTCCGGGATCATCTCGCCATCGGCCATGGCGTTCTCGTCAGGCGGCAGCATCTGGTCAACGGGCTCTTCTTCGGTGGCATCATCCTGGGACGGACCACCAACGGGCGTCCCTCCGACAACGCGGACGGGATTCTGCTGCACCTGATCCTCTTCAGAGGCACTATCCGTGGTGCGCTCGGCACTCTCCTCGGCAATCTCCTGTGGGGTCATGGGAGCACAACCCACGAACAGAAGGAAAGCCGAAAGTACGCTACCCGTTACCCAACTAACCAACTTCCGGCTTTCGGTCATATGATCACCCACGTCGCGATTCGCTTCACCTGATGCTTACGCAAAAATGCATCAACCCTGCCATGGTACCGAAAATCAACTGTCTTACCAAGATGAATCACTCGCTCGGAGAATCCGAGCCCGGATTCGGACAACTTATCGGCTTCGAGAAGTCGGGCTGTGGTTATCGCCCCTCTCGATGTCACGGACGGTCATCGCGATCTGCCGCATCGGGACGCGGAGCCGGGCCGTATTGAAGGCTTCGATTCCGGTGATTATCCCACCTGAGCTCGGCATAATAATCGAGCGCGATGGCGATGCTCTTCCGCAAAGGTAGGCTCCCCACGATCACGGCGAGCGACAGCGGCAATAGAATAAACTGAGCGATGGCAATACTCTCCGGCTTGATCAGCAGCATCCCGACGAAGAAAAAGCCGGTCAAGCCAGCCGTCGTGATGTACATGAATGCCCACGTGTCGCCCTCTCTGGTGTCCAGATCAAGACCACAGTGCCGGCAGGACTCATCGACGTTGTGCCATCCTGCAAAAACGGAACCGATGCCACATTGAGGGCATCGTTTCCGAAGTCCTCGGATCAATATCGTGAGCCATGTTTTGCGATGATCGGCCATCGTGCGACAGTTTACCCTATTTGACGAAAACAACCTCAAAGCGAGAAACGGCGAAACCACCCCTTGAATTCAACCCTCACCGGCGACCGCCAGACGGGTTCAGACTGGCCTCTTTTCGTCGGCTCCGCTATGCTTGGCCCCTTGTTCAGAATTACGGCGCCGGGATCGACAACTTGTCGGCCGCAGACGCCCCAAGTTGTACATCGTCGTTCGACGTAGACTCAGGACCACTGTAACTCATGAGCACCATCGATCATTCCAAGCAGCGCATGCTTCTTGGCCACCCCACAGGCCTTTATACACTCTTCTTCGCAGAAATGTGGGAACGTTTCAGTTATTACGGCATGCGTGCCCTGCTGCTGTTCTACATGATCAAGGGCTTCCTGGGCTATAATGACAGCCGTGCGTATGCCGTCTACGGTGCGTACACAGCCCTGGTCTACATGACGCCGTTCTTCGGTGGCATGCTGGCTGACAAACTGCTGGGGGCTCGGCGAGCGGTCGTCTTTGGGGGCCTGCTGATGGCGGCCGGGCACCTCATCATGGGTTTCGAAAACGATATCGCGTTCTTCACCGCACTCGCCCTGCTGATCGCCGGGAACGGATTCTTCAAACCGAACATCTCAACCATCGTCGGTACACTCTACCCAGATGGCAGTCCGAAACGCGACGGTGGTTTTACGATCTTCTATATCGGTATCAACCTGGGCGCGGCCATGGCACCGCTGCTCTGCGGCTATATCGGTGAGACGTACGGCTGGCACGCCCGTTCCCATTGCCCTTTCCGCCCTCCTACCGTTGCCCTTCCCCCCGCCGCTCCAACCCACCTTCCTCCCC
>JBMYUM010000039.1:0-16069 GCA_049605375.1 Phycisphaerae bacterium
ATGAAGAATTGACGGGGCAGGAGAACCTCGCGTTTTTTGGACGGATGCAAGGGCTGAATGGTGAGGGTCTCACGTCACGCATTGGTCAGGTGTTGGATCTCGTCGAGCTCTCAGATCGTGCGGCTGATCGCGTGAAATCCTATTCCGGTGGCATGAAACGGCGGCTCAATCTTGCGGTTGCTCTCATTCACGATCCACCGCTGCTGTTGTTCGACGAGCCGACGGTTGGTGTTGATCCACAATCGCGGAATGCCATCTTTGAGAAGATTCTCCACCTGAAAGAACTGGGCAAGACGATCGTCTACACCACGCACTACATGGAAGAAGCGGAGCGGCTCTGCGATCGGGTAGGCATCATGGATCGCGGCAAGCTTCTTGCTTTGGATACCATCGCCGGTCTGATCGACGAGCATGGCGGCGGCCGTGTGATCAACGCATCGACGAACAAGGGAACGTTACGCGAGGTGAGTGACAATCCGTTGGCACGGCTGACGGAGATTCAGAATGACCAGGGGCTCCTGGATTTCAGCGTCGAAACGCCTGATCTCGAATCCGTGTTTCTTAATCTGACGGGTAGAGCACTTCGAGACTGACAGACCGCACGGGCATGCGCGATGAACAGGCCTTGACGCAGCGCCCATGAACCCGAGATGCAAGGATACCACCATGACCGGATGGACGAGTCATCCCGTTATTTCGTTGGCCGCCAAGGATCTCAAACTGCTCCTCCGCGACAAGGCGGGTTTTGGATTCACGTTCTTCTTTCCGATTGCTTACTGCATTTTCTTTGGGGCGATGTTCAGCCAGTCGAGCGGTGGCGAGTCCGAGCAAATTCGCCTGGTGATCGCTGATGAAGATCAGTCATCCGCATCGATGGATTTTGTCGCACGACTTGGGGATTCCGGCGATATTCTCATCGAACCCCGCTCGTTCGAAGAAGGGCGTGATCTGGTTCGGCGTGGCAAACGGGTAGCGGTGGTGCGACTCCCCAAGGGCTTCGGCGAAGACTACGATCGGATGTTCCAAGGGGAACCCGCGCGGCTTGAGCTCGTGGTCGATCCTGCTCGGCGGGCGGAAGCCGGCATGCTGCAGGGGATGCTGTTGCAGGTGGCGTTCGAAGGCATGCAGCGTTTTTTCGGCGATGCCGAAGCGATGCAGGAACGGGTCGACGGTTGGATGACCGAACTGGATCAGGATGAATCGCTGGATCCGGTACGCAAGGCCGCGCTCAAGTTCTTCCTGCCGACATTGGCGGGCTTCACCGCACAGATGGCCTCCGCCACAGGTGATGGCGATGCAGACGGTTCCGGGGGCTCCGGTATGCCGGCCTTTGAGCCGGTTCGCATTACGGAGATTCCCGTCATGCGTGAACAGAAACAGAAGTTGGACAATCCGTACAAGATCAGTTTCCCACAGGGTATTGTCTGGGGCATCATGGGCTGTGCTGCCGGATTCGGCATATCACTTGTGCAGGAACGGACAGCCGGGACGCTGATCCGCCTGCGTACGTCGCCTATTCCGGCCTGGCACCTGCTTGCGGGGAAGTCGTTGGCCTGCTTTACGACTATCATTTTCCTGATGATCATGCTTTTTACGATCGGGGCTCTGGGATACCGGGTCTATCCACAATCGGCCGTGAAATTGGTGTTGGCGGCGCTATGCATTGCCACCTGTTTTTCAGGTATCATGCTGTTGCTATCGGTGCTCGGGAAAACCGAACAGGCCGCTGGTGGCATCAGCTGGGGCATTCTTGTCGTGCTGGCTATGATCGGTGGGGGGATGATTCCCCTCATGTTCATGCCGGGCTGGATGAAAACCGTGAGTCACATCAGCCCGGTGAAATGGTCCTTGCTGGCTATGGAAGGCGCAGTGTGGCGCGGTTTCACCTTCGGCGAGATGGTACCGGTGTGTGCCGTCCTCCTCGGCATCGGCGTTGGTGCAGGTTTCATTGGAACGCGTTTGTTCCGGTGGTCTGAGGCGGCATGACAATGGCCATGCCAACCAGTAGCCAGTAGCCAATAGACAGTAGCAACAAGCGAGCAGCGGCTCATGGGTCCATTCTGGTTCATGGAGAGTGATCAAGCGATGGGGAATCTGATTCGAACCAATCGTGTGTGCCGGCTGGTGGTTTTGAGCATGGTCGTCAGCGCGAGCCTTGCCAAAGCCGATACGGAAACGACCGCGCCATCGGCCATGATGCGTACGCTCCAGAAGGAACTGTCATATTCCATGCAGAACCTGAAGGCGGACGATGACGTCAAGCCGTACTACATCGCCTATACCGTTTATGATGAGGAGAATCTCGTCATGGGCGCGTCGCTCGGCGTGATTGAACAAAACACCAACAGCCGCGACCGCAAGCTCAATATTGACCTTCGTGTCGGCGACTACACGCTGGACAACACGCATCAGCTCCGGGGCGGCGGACCTTCCTTCGATTATGGAAGTGGCAACATTGCCTTCCCGCTGGATGAGAATGATGCTGCCTCTTCACACCTTCTTTGGTATGCCACCGACAAAATCTTCAAACGTGCGGCACGGCGCCTGTCGCAAATCAAAACGAATCTGAAAGTGAAGGTCGAAGAGGAAGATCAATCCCATGACTTCAGTCGCGAAGATCCGGCCGTCTATCGGGAGCCGGTAGCGAAACTCGCGCTTGATCAAGACACGTGGCGTGAACGAATCAAGCGAGTGTCTGCGCGGGCACGAGAGTTTCCCCTGATCTATAAGTCTACGGTAACCATCGGTGCGTATGCCGGCACGCGCTATCTTGCCAGCAGCGAAGGATCGGAACTACAGACTGCGACAACCCGATACCGAATCACCATGTCCGCGGGAACCAAGGCTGAAGACGGCATGGACCTGGGGCAGACCAAAACGTTCAACAGCGCAACGCCGGACGGTCTACCGGATGAAAAGACCTTGTTGGCGTCTTTTCAGGAGGTGATCGATCAAGTGTTGGCGCTTCGGGAAGCGCCGTTGGCAGAGCCCTATATCGGCCCTGCGATCCTTCGGAATCGCGCGAGCGCCGTCTTTTTTCACGAGATCTTCGGCCATCGTATTGAGGGACATCGGGCGAAGGATGTCACCGAAGGGCAGACTTTTACCAAGAAGATCGAGCAACAGGTGCTGCCGCCGTTCATCAGTGTGTTTGATGACCCATTGATCGACAGGCTCGATGATGTTGATTTGCGCGGGTTCTATCGTTACGACGATGAAGGCGTCCATGCTCAGCGCGTCGGCCTCGTGGAAGATGGAACCCTCAAGACATTCCTCATGTCGCGTCGACCTGTCGATAAGTTTCCTCGTTCGAACGGGCATGGTCGACGTTCACCCGGCAACGCCAGCGTTGCCCGGCAAGCCAACTTGATTGTCGAATCGAAGAAGAAGGTTCCGTTCGACGAACTGCGCGAAGCGCTCAGAGAGGAATGCCGAAAACAGGATAAGCCCTACGGCCTGCTCTTCGAAGACATCTCAGGCGGATACACCACAACGTCTCGCCGTGGTCCACAGTCGTTCAAAGTCCTGCCCATCGTCGTTTATCGCGTCTACGCCGATGGCCGACCTGATGAACTCATTCGAGGTGCAGACATTGTTGGTACGCCATTGACCTGCTTTGAGAAGATCACGATGACCGGCGATGATCCCGGCGTGTTCAATGGCAACTGTGGCGCCGAGTCCGGATGGGTTCCCGTTTCAGCCGTTTCGCCAAGCATTCTCGTGACGACGATTGAAATTGAGAAACGAACGCGTGACCAGTCTCGGCCGCCTATCCTCGATCCGCCGGCCATGTAGAAATCGTGCATCGATAGCACGCGAATGACAAAAGGGAAGTGCATGATGATCGTGATGACCACTTTACTGGCATGGATAAGCATGCTGCCGCTTGCCGGCGACGCCGAGTTGAGCGCGAAAGATACCGGAATCCTCCACGATAGTGATACCATGATGCGTGCGCTGGCGGGTGAGATGCAGCGTTCGATGGACGAATTGCTGATCGAGGGTCTGGCTCGTCCGTATCACATTCGTTTAACGGCAGAAGAGAGGTTGACCTACTCTTGCCAGGCAGCTTACGGCGCCTTGATTCGCTCAGATCGCGGCCACACGCGGCAGGCACAGAGCCGTGTGCGCGTGGGGAATTTCGAGTTGGACAACTCGCACATCGGATTCCCCTACGGCGGTCGAACCAACCTTCCGCTTGAAGATGATGAATCAGCGATTCGTCACGCACTGTGGCGCATGCTTGACCAGGACTACAAGCGCGCCGTCGAGGTTCTGACACGCAAGGTTGCTTATCTTCAACAGAAGAACGTCGTCGAACGACCCGAAGACTATGCACCCCGTGAAGGTGACGTGGCTATCGAACCGACGCCGGAATTCTCTTGGAATCAGAAGGCCTGGGAATATCGACTGCGTCAGCTATCGCAGCAGTTCGCCAAGTTCCCTCGCATTCAGGATTCGCAGGTGACACTGTTCGGCGCAGCCATGAATCAGTGGATTGTCGACTCCGAAGATACGCGGCTGCGGATTGGCGACACCGGCACCATCTTGACGTTTCGCGCTGAAATTCAGGCAGACGAGGGGATGATGCTCCAGGATAGTGTCAGCTACGTCGCGTCCCTTCCCGCTGATTTTCCGGAAGAAGAAGAGCTGATGGACGACATTACGTCACTCTGTAACGGGCTTGCGGAGCTGGCCGAATCCTCCATTTTGGATGAATACACAGGTCCGGTTTTGTTTGATGCGGAGGCGGCTGGGCGCGTTGTTGAGTCGCTTCTTGCGGACAAACTCTGTGCCAGGCCAATTCCATTGGGGCGACGGAACGCGGTCGATAACAGTCTGGCGCGGAAGATTGGTCGCCGAATTCTCCCCCGAACCTTTACGGTCTACGACGATCCGCGAGTCGAGTCCTTTGATGACAAACTCCTTCTTGGTTCCTACCGTTATGACGATGAGGGCGTACCGCCTCAGAAGGTTGAACTTGTGGAGCGAGGGATTCTCAACACCATGCTTTCCGGCCGGGAGCCGACGAAGAAAATCAAACAGACGAACGGTCATGCACGTCAGGCCGGTTTCTCGGATCCACAGGCCAACATCGGATGCCTGTTCGTCCAGGATACGGATGGGCTAAGCGACGAAGATTTGGTGAAGAAACTCCGTGAGGCTGCTGAAGATGAGGGACTCACGTTCGGTATTCGTGTGAAATCGATGAAGCGTGGAGGCGGTGGCTCGCTCGGTGATCCCATCTTTGCGTACAAAGTCTATGTGGACGATGGCCGTGAAGAGTTGATCCGTGGCGTCAAATTCGGCCCCGTTGATACCCGCGAGTTGAAGCGGATGTTGGCTGCAGGCAATCGGCAGGCGGTCTACAACTCACTCGGTGGTGTGTCTACTTCAATCATTGCTCCGGGTATGTTGTTTGAGGAATTGGAGCTGCGGCGAATCGAGGCTGAGTTTGATCGCCAGCCGATTCTTGCCGCGCCGGCCATCCGGACGGCATCGCAAGGTGCCTTAGAAACTGACGGCTAGTCATGAGTCATACGTCGAATCAGCTTGAACAGGCTTCACCACTGGCGCCCGAACTTGCCGCGAAATATGCCCGCATGCAGGCCATCTTTCGTGAGCTTGACATGGTGGGTGTTGCATTTAGTGCGGGCGCCGATTCCACGCTGATCCTGAAAGTCGCCCTGGATACACTTGGCGCGGAACGAGCGATCGCGGTCACGGCACAGAGTCCGAGCCTGGCGCAGGCGGAGCTTGAGGATGCGGAGCGACTGGTAAAGGAACTTGGGGCCCGACACGTGGTCATCAAGACGACTGAGTTTGAGCAGGAAGACTATCTGAGCAATCCGGTTAATCGCTGCTATTTCTGCAAGAACACACTCTACAGCATGATGGGGCCGGCACTCGCGGAACGCGGCATTCGGAACCTGGTGAACGGAACCAACGTTGACGACTTGGGTGATTACCGGCCGGGGCTGACGGCGGCTTCCGAGTACGAGGTTCGGTCACCAGCGGCGGAATCGGGAATGACCAAGGCCGACGTGCGAGCCTTATCGCTCTGGCTTGGATTGCCCACGCATGACAAGCCGGCGGCACCATGCCTGTCGAGCCGCGTACCCTATGGTGAGCGCATCACCCCGGAAAAGCTGCGAATGATTGAGCAGGGCGAGGCACTCCTACGCTCGCTGAACTTCGTTCCATGTCGCGTTCGCTGTCATGAAAAACTGGCGCGGATTGAGGTGAACGCGGAGGAGATCCCGCGGCTTACGTCACCCGAGGTCGCCGCGGCGATCGAAGCAGAATTTCGTGAGATTGGGTTTGCCTACGTGTGCACCGACCTTCGTGGCTTTCGCAGTGGAAGTCTGAATGAGGTGATCGCATTCGGCAAGCCGCAGGTCGCGCCGAAACGCCCAGGCTAAATCTCACGCAGGGTCCGTCAACGCGTGCATCACTGCGTCGTATCTGTCCCCAGTACCTCTTCCCAGAATTGATCAGCGTAGGCTCGATCGAACTTCCCTTTACCGACCTGAATGGACGGGATACGGGGATGACGGTCAGGGAAGCACATGCCGTAGAGCAAAGCGACTTCAGTTTCACGGATCATCCGGCGGCGAACGACGTCAAACAGTGACTTGATACGTGGAAGTCGAGACACGCTTCATACCCACCTTTCCGGGTCAGGCACCCTTTGATCCGTTTTGGTCTTCCGGTGTATCACTCACGATCTGTTGCCCGGGAACGGCCGTCATCTGCCAGAACATAAACACCGCAGCGCCGACGCCGCCGGCAACGGTATGTAGCGGAAGGACGCGGAGCATAGGATTCGAATTCAACAGGATCGGCGACTCCAGTGAGCCCGGGGCGATCCAGGCAATCAGGTATCGCAGCAGAGCGAGCTTCATCGCGCCGGAAATCGTCCAAAGTGGCGTGACCACTGGAAACATCTTGTGAGCGACGTAAGCGCCGACGCCTACACCGCCTGCGACCACGAAGAGAGATTGGCTGTGTTCCGTCGCGCGGCTGGCAAAGCCCTTGAGCAGGATGGCTTCCACAACGAGCCCAACCGCGATGACGGTTCCTGCATGAAGCTTAGCACGCATGCCCTCGTCGATTGATGGACCGGCTAGTCCCGTCCACTTGCCAAAGGCTGCCGGGAGCCCCGCGCCCGCCATCCAGAACTCCTCCGAATGACCGCCAATGTCACGCGTGACCCTGATCGCTTCTTTCCCCATGGACCACTGCACGATCATGGGCGTGAGCAGCATGGTGGCCATCACAACGATGCACCATGCAAAGCACTCGCCGGCGAGACGGAGCCCTAAACCATCCAGCGTCAATTGGTTGGCGGCGTCGAACAACATGACGTCGCCGGTATTTCCGCGAAGAGTGACAATCACAAGACCGAGGCAAGCCGAGAAGAGGCCGACGTCGACAAGGTACCGACCGGCAATAATCGTTGCCGCCACCGCGACGATCAGCGAAAGGCCGAGCGATTGAACGATCATCGCGGCTGGGGACGCGTGATACAGGAGTGAAACCACACCCAGTGGATCAGTCGGGGCACATGCCACCCAGCCGACTGAAAAGAAGAGAATCGCGCCAAGGCTCCACGCGACCCATATGGCAATTTTCATGGCCAAGGTTGGAGACTGGAGCTGTTCTTGCGACAGCGACGGTGATCGACTCATGGACGCATCAACTCTCGGCAGGTGTTTGCAACATCAACACGCACTATGCGAGGATAGGGGACAAGACCGACAACCGTCGAATATCGCGTTCCAGTTGTTCGCGCTTTTCAGCGGAAAGCGGCCACAAGGGTAGACGGAATTCTTCCTCCACGAGGCCGGCAATGGCCATCGCCGTCTTGATCGGAATCGGATTCGGCCCATAGGCGTTAATGGTATTCGCCAACTCGGTGACCTGGTTGTGGAACTCGCGCGCGGCGATCACATCGGCATTCAAGCCGGCGTCGACGAGCGACTTGACCAATTCCGGACAGAGGTTACCGACAACACTGATCAGGCCTACCCCGCCCAGCGCCATGATGGGCCAGGTCAGTCCGTCATCGCCACTGATCACGTTGATGCCGCTGTTGACCAATTCCGTCACACCGTCCACAGACCCGGTTGCATGCTTGATGGCAACAATGTTCTCAAAGTCTTCGTACAGGCGGATGACGACGTCATTCGGAATGTCGACGCCCGTTCGGAAGGGAACGTTGTAAAGGACGATTGGCAACTTGGTGCACTGCGCGATTTCCGCAAAGTGACGATAGAGGCCCTCGGCGGGTGGGCGGTTGTAGTAGGGGGCAACCACGAGCACGGCATCTGCCCCGGCATCTTCGGCGTGCTTTGTTCGAATGATGGCTTCGGCTGTGTAATTCGATCCGGAACCTGCCATGATCGGTCGACGACCAGCGTTTCTTGCAATGACTGCTTCGACCACCTGGCCGTGTTCGTCATGAGAAAGCGTCGGCGATTCGCCGGTCGTTCCGCAGGGAACGATCCAGTCGATACCGCGTTCAATCTGAAAGTCGACAAGCGAATTAAGTCGATCCCAATCCACGCCACCATGCCGGAAGGGCGTGACGAGCGCTGTCATCGAGCCGCGAATATCCATCGCCGTGTTCATGGTTACACACCTCGATCCTTCAAAAAACGAAAGGCGACAGCCGTGTCGACCTTGGGGAACTCGGGCAACAGTCGATTCAGTCCGACGATGGACTGTGCTGTTGGAGAAGCTGTTTCATCTCACTGACCGCGGCACGCATGCCGGAAAAAACGGAGCGTGATACGATCGAATGGCCAATATTGAACTCGCAGAAACCCCGAAGTGCGGCGACCGCTGCGACATTCCGGTACGTCAGGCCGTGACCACCGTCTACGACCAGGTTGCAGTTTAATCCATGATCAATGCCGGCCTGCAATTGTGACAGGGCTGTGGCACGTTCTTCCGCGTTCGTTGCATGTGCGTAACCGCCGGTCCACAGTTCGATGCCGTGGAATCCGCAATCGGCACTCGCGTCGATCTGGTCTGCCAGTGGCTCGATGAACGCGTGCACGCGGATGCCCTTATCACGCAAGCGCGCCACGACATTGCGAATGCGATCCCTGAACTTCACCACGTCCAGACCACCTTCGGTCGTGATCTCTTCGCGCCGTTCCGGCACGAGCGTGCACTGATCCGGAACTAACGACTCGGCAATCCCGACGATCTCGTCAGCGATCGCCATTTCCATATTCAGCTTGACCGAAACCGTATCTTTCAACACACGCGCATCGCGATCGACAATATGACGACGATCCTCACGTAGGTGAAAGGTGATGCCGTCAGCACCACCAAGCTCCGCTTCCACGGCTGCCCAGACGGGATCCGGCTCGTCTGTACGACGTGCCTGCCGCACGGTAGCCACGTGATCAATATTGACACCAAGCAAGGCCATATGATTGGACCGAACCAAGGGGAAGATACGTTTCCATCAGGGATGATCAGGGCGGAGGTTCGACCGGATGCATCCACTTCCTGCATGTTTGAACGTCGTCGGCAAAACGTACTGGTCAGGGCCAGAGCGAACTTCGCCGATGCGTGAAAAGTATATCAACTGCCGGGTGAAATGTAAATGTAGGAATGCCAGGGGGATACGGTAGAAAACTGTAAGTTCGATCGCGACGCAGGGTCAAAACCGGCCACTTTTGTCAGTTAGAGGATCGCGTTCGCAGTCGCGACTGAAGTTCCTCTCGAATACGACTCATGACAGAATCACGGTCCAGTGTGTCCAGAATATGAAGAATAACCGTCTTCGGACCGGCCGGACCCCATGATGCTCCGTTCCGCAAATAGACCTTGATGGCTTCGCCAATCACACGGGAACTGTACCCCGCTGCCAGAGCCTGAACCGGTGCCAGTGCGGCATATGCGGCAACGCTTGCCCCACCTGTAAACAGAGAACTGGCAGCGAAGAAGCTCTTGGCCATGCCAATCAACACGTGCGAACCGACTTCGGTCGCTGTGAAAAGACCGGCCATCTTGCCGATCTCAATGATCAGCTTGCCAATGCCCACGCGTGACATCGGGATTCCATAAAGGCGCGATAATGCAAAGACCATGGCGATGTCGGTACCGATGCCACCAGCGACGTCGGCGACTGCGATCGGGTTGCAGGCAACCGCAGTGGCTTTCGTGATCGTGAATTTCCAGATCAGACTCTCGGCCTGCGCGTCCCGCAGCGCCAGTCGGCGTTCGACAATCCGTTCGTGCACATCGTCGATGAACAGCATGGTGTTCAGAGCCGCCAGTGCCTGTCCTTCGCGCTCGAGGCATTCGAGGATCTTCAACTTGAGATCCTCAATCATGGGCTCGGGCGATTCCCAGACTTGATGCGTCGAACCATCCGGCTCCCGGATCATCACCGGCACCGCCCGCGGCTTGCCGGCTGCGAGTACGACATCCTCCGGCTTCACCAACTCCTTGACCCGTTCATTCCGGATTTTGTCGTAGATCGTGTTTCGATCCGCTTCCGGATAGAGATCGATCATGTTGAAGACGACGATGATCGGCTTGTCCGCTTCACGCAACTCGGCCAGGGCTTCTAGTTCAGGGCGCAACATATCGCCCGACACGACAAACAGCAGTAGATCGGCACGACGCGCGACCTCGCGTGCGAGCTTGGCACGAGCCTCACCGTCGACTTCATTCAAGCCCGGTGTGTCGATGAGGACAACGGTGGCGCCGCTATCGCTCGTCTCTTCAACGGTATCCGTGACCGGTTCTGCGGACGGATCCCA
The DNA here is from genome assembly GCA_049605375.1 of Phycisphaerae bacterium. Taxonomy (GTDB): domain Bacteria; phylum Planctomycetota; class Phycisphaerae; order UBA1845; family UBA1845; genus JADFOB01. The sequence goes on from JBMYUM010000039.1 coordinate 10,788, forward strand.
GGCGGCTTCCGTTTGTTCTGTTGTGGTCCCATGCGTCGCGCCGGTTTCAAAGGCCTCCCGTCCAATCAGGGCATTCAAGAGAGCGGACTTTCCTCGAGACACCATGCCGAACGCCGCAATGTGGATGACGCCGGACTCAAGTCGAGTGGTCATGGCTTCAATATCGTTGACTTCCGCTTCGAACAAGGCCCGTTGTTCGTCTTCCAACGGGATGGACGCCATCACCTGCTCAAGCGACGTCTTGGCTTTATCAAGGATGAGCTCATGCTGCTCGAACACGGCGTCAGCATCGGGCTTGCGAGGTTGATCAGTCATCAGCTGTGCTCCTTCTGATCGAGCCCAAGCACACGTTCCGTTGCTTCCTTCACGAATGCACGGAGGAATGTGTCCTTCTTCTGAAGTGCGAATTGACGCTCGATCGCGCCCTGCATGCCGCCATCGCCCCAGTCCTGATCCTCGGCGAAGTAGTCGATGAACGCGCCGCCACTCAACCGTGTCAGGTACGCGCCGGCCACGGCCTCAATCGCACCGCCAGCAACAAAACCGACGACGGTAGCCTTCAAGGTCTTCCCAAGCAGCTCCGTGGATATCGTGACCACACCCATCTTCAGCAGAATCTGAGACAACTCGCCCGCCAGCCGTCGCGCGTCGGTCACGCTCACCGAAATGCCGAAAACCCGGGCAATCTCCGTAACCATCTGATAATTGATCGCGGCAGTTGCCAGCGCTCCCAGACCGGGAACAGGGTTCACAAACAGGACGCCAGCGGTTGTCCATTGGAATTTTCGAACCACACGCCAGGCGATATCGCGTCGGGCTTGATCGATGACGGTTCGAGCTTCGCGCGCCAATTGGTTGGCACGGATCAGGATCGTATCGGCCAACAACTGTCGACCATCTTTTCGCAAGACGTCCGCAATCCGCTGCGCCAACGCGGATACATCGGATTCGGGCTTATGTGGACCTTCCATCTTTCCCGTGACCGAATCGCGGATGTGGATCGCCGCCGGCGCGGCAGCCACGACGACGACATCCTCATCGGTTAGATCACCCATGCGCGACTGCAACTTTGATGTGACTGAAGCAAGGTCGTCATCGGGGTAAAGATCCCGTTTGTTGAAGACCACAACGACACGTTTTCCCAACGTTGCCAAGGAACGCATCGGCCCGATCTCAAAGTCGCGCAGATCCTGATCCACGACGAACAACAGCAAGTCGGCGGCTACGGCGAGTTCACGGGCTTTCTCTTCGCGGAACGCGCCGCCTTCGCCAATTTCCGCCAGCCCCGGTGTATCAACGAGACGAAGCTGACCCGAATCAAAGCCATCAATTGCGTATTCGTGAATATCACCATCGCGTGTGGTACCGACGATTGGACTGGTTTCGCCCGCCTTGTGCCCAAGAAGGGCGTTGACCACAGACGTCTTCCCAGCGGAACCGGTACCAAAAACAACGACACGATACCGCTGCGCGCTGAGGTCCTCATTGATGTCGTCCAACTTCCGTGAGAGCGCCGAACGAGCGATTTCATCACTCACCAGTTCGAGCTGTTGCCGGGCTGCTTGCACACTCTCCTCAGCGGCTTCGACCGATGTCTGCGGGGCTACTGCGGTTTTGCCACGCGGCGACTGACGCAGGCCCAGCCACAGAAAACGGATGCCGAGAAGAAGGAATATGAACAAAAGCAGCATGCCGACGACCAACGCCACCGATGCCAGAAGCGGTGAAATCAACGCCAGCCGATCGTACAGTGCGGTCAGCGAAGACAGGGTCCACGCCAGGAGACCGGCGGTCACTGCAACCAGCAGCATGCCGATTAACACGCTACGCATCGATGTTGATGTGTCGTTGTTCATAACGAATCAGACTGCATCCCAACCTGCGAATCAAACGTGGGGGCCGGAGAGTGAACAGCTTGCACCGCGAACCGGTACTAACCTGTTATTCGCCGTTCACGCGATAATATTAGGCGCACCCCCAGTCATGATTATCGGGACAATGGCCATGAGGCCAATACGCCAACCGTTATTCATGCAGGAGCAGTGAACGAATTGCGACGAAGGAGACCGGCGCGGTTGATACCGATTGGAAAAAGCCGCACGTCGATCAGGCGTTGGCCATTTCGGCAAGTGCAGCTTCCAGCGTCTGGAGCGATGCTTCGTGCTCGGCAAGGATTTCGCCGACCGTGCGTGCGGCTGCCGGTGTTGCGACCAACTTCTCCGCACCGGAGCGATAGGCCGCTACCAGCTTTCGCATATCTTCCACCAGGAGTGGCCAGGCAATGCGAATCTGCTGAAAGTGAACGTGTGCGGTGTTGATGTCACCGACGCGCATGCCCGGCGAACCTTCCAGACGAAGCACCGTTTTACTGATGCGGGCACCGTGCTGATGTGCCTTGGATTCGAGATCGCGAAGGATACGTGCTTTGTCGACGCCTGCTTTCGAGATAAACGTTCCCGACTCAGCAAGACGAAGGGCAAGTTGCCCCTGCTCTAGTGCAAGCAACTCGTTGAGAATCGCGATGGCTTCCAGATTTGCACTCATCGACTTATTCTCCCGCAATCCCGGTTGATTCTGCATGATAGACGACGCGTTCGTCACTTGAGGACGCTGCTGGTACAGGGTCTGCCTGACTCCATACAGTCGGTGCCTCGAAAAGGTTTTTCGTGAAGCCTTCCGTCATGTTCTTCCATGGAGACGCCAGTACGAACAGGGCAACAAGGGCGAACGCACATCCGTTGACCAAGGCCATGCCGCTGAGCGGCGGTACGATCGGAGCACTTCCGTCGTCCTTTAGACCCATCTGAATCACGATTCGCATGTAGTAGTACAGACTGATCAGCGTATTGATGACGGCAACCAGAACCAATACCCAGCCCAGCGTGCCAAGGCTGCCACCGGACGCCGAGTCAAGCTTGCCGAGCGCGACGAGAATCCACCACTTGCCGATGAAGCCTGCAAAGGGTGGAAGCCCGACCAGCGACATCAGGCAGAAGAGCATGGGAACGGCAAGCCAGGGAGCACGGCGGAACATGCCGGAAAATGCTTCCAGCTTGTCACTGCCCGTTTCCCAAATCACCATGGCCGTTACGCCGAAGGCGCCGAGATTCATGAACAGGTAAACGATGACGTACATGAGCAATGCGGTCGCGCCAATTCCAAAACCCGGTGATTCCGGATGAATGAAGACCGCGGTCGCCATCATCATGTAGCCGGCGTGTGCGATCGAGGAATAGGCCAGCATACGCTTCACACTCGTCTGCATGTATGCCGCAAGATTACCAACCGTGCACGTGATCGACGCCACGATTCCGATACCCCAGGCAATAGCCGCAACCGACGACATGTACACCGGCGTATCAACGGAGGCGCAAATGGCCATCATCATACGCAGCAGCAGGATCAGGCCGGCCGCCTTACTGACAACGCTGAGCCACGTGGTCACTTCGATCTTCGCACCCTGAAAGGCATCAGGGCACCAGAAGTGGAACGGGACGGCCGAGAGCTTGAAGGCAATACCAACCAGGAAGCACATGAGGCTGATCGAAACCACGAGCCAGTTGGCTCCGCCGATGTTGGCGACGACGTACGACGCAACCACGCCGATGTCCAGACTGCCGGTCAGGCCGTACAGCAGGCTCAGACCGTACAGCATGATCGCGGCACAAACGGCCCCGAACACGATGTACTTCAATGATGCCTCGGCGCCGCGACGGTCTTTCTTATCGAATCCGACCATCGCATAACTGGGAAGCGAAGCCGTTTCAATGGCAATGACAGCCATCAGCAGATTCATTGTGCTGACCATAAGGGCCATGCCGAGTGCGCTGCCGATCAGAAGCACGAAGAACTCGGGAGCATTCTCCTCGGTGTCGGCGGAACCAATCCACCAGAGCAACGAGACGCCGGCCATGAAGATCAGCAGCAGGAACTGGAATCCAACTGCGAGATTGTCGGCGATCAGCATACCGGTGGTACCCGGTGACAGACCACTGATAGCGCCGCCATCTGTCATGCCGTAAACGCGGAAGCAGAAGTACAAAGCAACGATGTTGCCCAGTCCCGCGACTACGCCCACGGTTCGTGCGTCACGGCCGACGAGAATCGGAGTCGCGAGAATCGCCAGCATCGTGACGATCATGGCGATCATCGGCGAAAACGCCATCAACTCGCGTCCGAGATCAATTCCTTGCCAAACGTCTTGCATTGCCTGTTATTCCATCTCTATGCACGCGTGCGCTGGTGCGAACCGCGTGCTCTCGATTTAACCCAACGCGCCAAGTACCTGAGCGCGAAGGAGATCAAGCGTTCCGTTGGTGAAGTTAAAGACCGTCTGGGCCGGGAAGATACCCAATGCGATACACAGGATGGCAAACGGGATCAGGATACCCATCTCACGCCAGCTTGTGTCTGAGTAACCGGCGTATTCCTCGCGTTCATCGCCCAGGTAGACGCGGCGGATCAGCCACAGAATGTAACCGGCAGTCAGAATCACGGCAGACGCCGCAATGATCGCCATCGGATACGCCCACCACCAGGTCTTGCCAGCGTCAAACGTACCGAGCAGCACCCAGACTTCGCCGATGAAACCGCACATGCCGGGCAGGCCCAGCGATGCGAAGAAGCCAATGGTGGCCATCGTTCCATATTTCGGCATGGTCAACCAGAGGCCGCCGAAGCGATTGATGATTCGGTGGTGAGCACGATCGTAGATCACGCCGACCAGGAAGAAGCACATCGGTGAGCTGACACCGTGAGCAATCATCTGGAACATCGCGCCCTGGAAGCCGGCCGGGGTCATGACGGCGACACCGAGAAGCACATAACCCATGTGAGACACAGAGCTGTACGCAACCAGCTTCTTGAAGTCGGTCTGTGCCATGGCACACAGGGCACCGTAGACGATGCTCACCACGCCGATCAACGCGAGCCAGAACGCGAGGTCCTGGGCCCCGGTCGGGAAAATCGGATAGCAGATGCGAAGGAACCCGTATCCACCCATTTTCAGCAGAACACCCGCCAGAATCATACTGATCGGAGTCGGTGCTTCCACGTGAGCATCGGGCAACCAGGTGTGAACCGGAACGATCGGCAATTTGATCGCGAAACCGATGAACAGGAACACGAACATGACGATCGCAAAGTTGAATCCGAGGAATGTCGTCGACTCACTCGAGAAGAGACGCTGAATCGGTTCGCTTGTGGCCAACGTAATCAGGTTGAACGTACCGACGCCACCCAGGGCATCGCCACTCTTGAAGTACATCGCGACGAGCGCCACC
>JBMYUM010000040.1:0-6810 GCA_049605375.1 Phycisphaerae bacterium
GGCGGGTTATCCGTGGCGGCGCCACCATCATGCATGGGAACGCACTCGCCTGCTTGATCGTTGCCATTTCACTGATGGCGTCCGGGAGCATCGAGTGGGTCGAGCCGGTCATTTCCTATGGTCTTCGTGCTTTCCTTGTGATCCTTGGTATCGAGTTCGCCATGAACTTCGTGCTCGATTTCTACCGACGCCGCGTCCTGCGGATCCTGCCGGCATTCGTCGTCTGCATGGGCGTCACGAGCCTGCTGTCGGCGATGTTCGTCCCGGACGGATGGCTCAGTGCGCCTACCGACCGCGTTCGCTGAGCGAAATCCCGAGACCGGCTTTTGACAGCCGTTTGCTGGGCCTGATCAGCGAGCCGGGCGGGTTGACGAAGTCGCTCGCAGATGCCGTTAACTATCAATTCGGTTTCGAGGTCAGCAGCACCTGGTTCTATCAGCTTCTTCAACGCTGGATGCTGCCGATCATGGTCTTGACGGCGTTGGCGATCTTCATGTTGACAAGCATCGTTATCGTCTCGCCGGATGAGCGGGTCGTGGTTGAGCGGTTCGGCAAGGTTGTTGGTGGTCCGACGGCGTCGCTGGAGCCGGGACTCTACTTCAAATGGCCTTATCCCATCGATGTGATTTACCGTGCGCCGGTCACGCGGACCCAGGAGATCGTCATCGGAGAGGCCTCCGAAGACGAACATGAGGATCATGCAAAGGAGGCCAGTCTCTGGACGGAGGCCCATGACTACGTACCTGAGCTGATGCTGCTCGTCGCATCGGAGAAGGATGCCGTCGCCAACGACTCGATGGGCAGCAAGAATGGCGAGGCGAACGAATTGAGCCAGAGCTCGCCCATGAGCCTGCTGATGGTTTCCGTCCCGATTCAATATCGCATCAAGAATATTCAGGACTATCTCTATCAGTATGATCAGCCGGAGAAGCTCCTGGAAGCCGAGGCGTATCGAATTCTGTCAGAATACGCATCAGGCGTTGACATTGCCGAGCTCATGGGGCCGGGGCGAGAGACGTTCAACCGCGAGTTCCGCGACATGCTGCAGGCTCGCATCGATGAACTCAACGTCGGCTTTGAACTGGTCTTCGCCGGCGTTGCCGATGCCCACCCACCGGCCAAAAACGAAGTGGCCAACTCATTCCAAAGTGTGATTCAGGCCCAGATTCAACAGGACGCGGATGTACAGCGAGCTGAAGGGGAAGCCCGTCGTATTCTTGTTCGAGCGGCAGGTACCGTGACTCGTGCGAAAGAACTGGACGCAGTCATTACCGAAATGAATGAGTTGAAAAAGCAGGACGATGCTGATGCGGAAGTTGTTGCTTCCCTGGAAGCGAAAGTAGAGTCACTGCTTTTCGGTGATGTTGGCGAGTCAATTGCACCGCCAGGTGGACAAGTCGCAAAGCAACTGGCAGACGCGCGGGCACGAGCCAGCCGCGACGTCAGCAAGGCGGCCGCGAAAGTTCGAAAATTCTCTACGGAAGTGGCCGCGTATGAGGCCGCACCAGAGCTTTATCTCCATCGGAAGCATCTGGCCGTTTACGAAAATCTAGGTTTCATTCGACGGTACCTCATTGCAGGTGATCCGGAGAGTGTTCTCGTTACATACACCACGCAGCAGGATGCCGCCTTGGACCAGGTTCTGGCCGAGGAAGAAGAACAGTAGTCCAAAGGCTTGCAGCGAAACATCGAAAAGACCTTCACGGGAGTGAGATAGAAATGAAGAATATTGGAACCGTTGCGGCGGCTGCCTTCCTGCTGGTTGTGTTGCTGCTTTACATGTGCACCTATCAGAACCGCTTTACAGAGCTGACGATCGTCGAGACGTTCGGAAAGCCGACCGGTTCTGCCATCACCGAACCTGGTTTGCGATTCAAGCTTCCGAGTCCGATCCAGACCGTTCGGCAGTATGACAAACGTGTTCGCGTTCTCGAAGATCGTACCGAAGAAACGCGTACGGCTGATGGTAAGAACCTCATCCTGACCACGTTTACGCTTTGGAAGCTGGGAACGGGGCCGCAGGATGCCATCAAGTTCCGGACCAGTTTCCCGGAAGAGACTGATGGTGAAAAGACGCTTCGCGCGACGATCAAGACGCATAAACATGCTGTCATTGGTAAACGCGTGATGACGGATTTTGTGTCGGTCGACCCTGGCCAGCGTAAGCTGGATGAAATTGAAAATCAGATCCGTGAACTTGTCGCCAGCGACGTTAAGGAACAGTACGGGATTGATATCGTCGACTTTGGCATCAAGAAGCTGGGGCTGCCTGAATCGGTGACGGCGACGATCTTCTCAAGCATGAAGGCGAATGAAGAAGTCAAGGCGAGTCAGTATGCGGCTGAAGGCGAAGCCCGTGCCCAGGCGATTGTCGCAGAAGCCAAAGCGACGGAAGAACGCATCATGGCCGCTGCTCGTGAGAAGGTGGCGGACATTCAGAACGAAGCGAATCGCGTTGTCAGCGAATACTATCGTGAATTCTCGAAGTACCCCGAGCTTCGCATGTTCCTCGACAGCTTGAATGCCTTTGTCGTGGCATTGCAGAACCGCAGTACCATCATTCTCGATCTGTCGCTTCCACCTTTTGATGTCATGAGTGAGCAGTTCCGAGCCGGTATTCGTCCAGGTTCCTGGAAGGGTAGCGGTAATGGCGAATCCTCGGACGGCAACGGATAAGGAGCTGACATGCATCAACATCACCACCATCATCATCATCACTCTGATGTGCCGGAGGAGCCGCTGGATGCCGCGAGTCAGTCCTTATCGGATGCGATGCGTGCCAGTTTCGGTATCCTCAAGGTCATCATGGGGATCCTGGTCGTTCTCTATTTCTTCTCGAATGTGGGTGGTATCCAGGCGCACGAAGAAGTGCTTGTGTTGCGTCTTGGAAAGCTGCAGCCGACCGTGCGCGATGCGGGGTTGAGCTGGGCCTTCCCCTATCCCATTGATGAAGTCGTGCGCCTGCCTACGAAAGGCAGCAACGATCTCAAGGTGACCAGCCACACGTTCTACCGGACGGAAAGAGAAGTGGGCAAGCAGCTCTCATTCTTGTCGCCGCGCAGCTCAGGACTGAATCCTGTGCAGGATGGCGCGCTGCTGACATCGGATGCCGGGCTTGTTCACGTGGAATGGGAGTTGACCTACAAGATTGACGACGTCATTCGGTATGTATCAAACCTGGAAGGACGCAACCTGGAAGCCGCTGAAGAGTTGATCACGCTCCTGGTCGAAACCTCAGGAATCGAAGTGGCCGGCGAAATGACGGCCGCGGAGTTCACACGCACGAAGATTGAGCAGACGCAGAGTGAATTGATGCGCCGCGTGAATCTTCGACTGGGTGAGCTGGACAGTGGAATTCGACTGACGCGGGTTAACGTGAAGGATGCCACGGTTCCGTTGGCGGTTCGCAACTCGTTTGTCCGTACCCAGCAGGTTGAAAACCAGAAGGAAGAGGTCATTCGCAACGCGAAGCGTGATCAAACCAAGCGTCTGAACGAGGCGGTGGGTGCGATCTACCCGCAGATGGTGGCTGCGATTGACATGTATGAGCGAGATGCGACACCGGAAAATCGTAAGAAGGTGGAAGACCTTCTCGATCTTGCAGAGGGGGAAGTCGGGGAGATGATCAAAGAAGCCGACTCCTATTTTTCCGTTGTCGTCGGACGTATGCGCAGTGATGTGGAAACCTATCGCACGCTGGTGCGCGAGTATGAGACCAATCCGGCCATGCTCATTGAGCGACTTTGGGAATCCACGCGAACACAGATCTTCAACAATCCGGACGTGAAGAAGATCTATAAACCACTCAACCTCGCGCAAATGCGACTTGAGATTGGACTTGACCCGGAAGACGTGCGTGCGGACGAAGAACGTGCGGTCACCGAGAAAGAGTTCAACATGGAAGATCTCCGCCCGAAAACGTGGAAGATCCTGGGACCTGAGTACAACTAGACTGGCTTTCGCGTGATTCGCATGGATCAACGGCAGTGGGCGCACAGGCGGCGTCCGCTGCTTTCGCGTTTCGCGCCAGGGAGAAAGCGCACATGGCACAAAAGAAGCTGCCGGTTGTTCAAACCGCAGGTCTGACCAAGATCTTCAGGGACTTCTGGCTCCGACCCCGTGTCGAGGCCGTCAAAGATCTCAATCTTGAAATCCGTCCCGGCGAGATTTTCGGGCTGCTGGGTCCGAACGGTTCCGGTAAGACCACGACCATCAAGATGTTGCTGGGATTGCTCTATCCGACTAAGGGACGCATTGCGCTGTTTGGTAAATCGCCGACCGACGTAGCTGTGAAGAGCCGTATTGGTTTTCTTCCGGAAGAGAGCTATCTGTACCGTTATCTTGTCGCGCACGAGACGCTCGATTACTACGGTCGGCTCTTCCGTTTGCCTGGGCGCATCCGCAAGGAACGAACAGAAAAGTTGCTGGAGATGGTCGGCCTGACACACGAAGCGAAGCGTCCGGTCGGAGAGTACAGTAAGGGGATGGCACGTCGCATCGGCCTCGCGCAAGCTTTGATCAACGACCCAGAGTTTCTCATTCTCGACGAGCCGACATCGGGACTCGACCCGATCGGAGCGCGACAGATCAAGGACGTCATTCGAGACCTTGGCCGGAAGGGGAAGACGATTCTGCTTTCGAGTCACATGCTGGCCGATGTCGAGGACGTCTGTGATCGAGTGATCATCATGTACGGTGGCCAGGAGATGGCCAGCGGTAACATCGAAGAGTTACTGCGGGAAGAAGATCGCACCCAGATCACGCTACCTGCGGTCAGCGACGAAACGATTGCCCGTGTTCGTGAGGTGGTCGCGCAGGAAAACAACAAAGAAATTCTCGACGTCACCAGTCCACGCCAGAAACTCGAATCCTACTTCCTGCAGATTGTCGGAGAAGCGCAGCGCAAGAACATTCGAACGTCGGGAGCGCGCGCTGCCGGTGCCGTCCCCGAGTTTCTGAAGAAATCGACGCAGGAAGAGTCCGCGGAATTCATCACCTCGTTGGTTGATGCTTCCTCACGTCCGGTTGCTCCGATTGATGCCACCGCGGCAAGACCAGGGCCAACGCGTCAGGAGATTGAGAAGAAGCAGGCGGAACAGGTTCTCGCTCAGCTTATGCCGCAGGAAGCGGCTGACGAAACGACGAGCCTTGAGGCTGACGCGGGCGTGGAAGCGCCCGTGAGAACGCCGGTTGAACCGGCGCAGGCGGAGAGAATTGATGCGGATGCGGGCGTCATTGACTCACTGCTGCAGACAGGCGGCGATGATTGGCAGGAGAAAGACGCGTGAGTAACGTTTGGGCCGTTGCCAGGCAGATGATCGCAGAGGGCCTTCGCATGAAAATTGCGGTGGTCTTTCTGGTTCTAATGGCTTTGCTCCTGCTTGGTCTGCCGTTTTCCGTTTCGGGCGACAGTTCGCAGGCAGGCGCCGTTCAGGGTTTCCTTTCCTATGCGCTGCGTGCCAGCGGCCTGTTGCTGGGTATGCTGACCATTTTCCTCTCGCGTTCTTTGTCGGATGAACTGGTCAACAAGCAGATATTGATGCTGATGACCAAGCCGCTGCCCCGATGGCAGTATATTCTTGGCAAATGGCTCGGCATCACTGTTTTGAATTTCGTGTTCTTGAGTTTTGTCGGCATTTGCGTGTACGGCATGGTCTACGTGATTCAGTGGCGCAATCCGGCACTCACGTCATATGATGCCGTTGTGCTCAAAAAGCAGGTGCTTGTTGCGCGCCACGGACTCAAGCCGGAAGTACCGGATTTCGAAACGCCGGCCGAGCGCGAGTTCCAGCAGAACCTGGAACAGGGGCTCTACGACGATGAGCTTTCGCTCACGCCAGAAGAAGAGCGCAGCCGGTTGAAGAACAAGTATGAAGCCCGCTGGCGGGTTGTGGAGCCGCTGGGCGCACGCGAATTTGAATTCAAGAATGTCCTCTGTGATCGTTCGCAGAAAAATGAGCTGCAGCTTCGCTACCGAACCAACGTGTCACGGCCGCCGCCGGACGAGATTTATCGCTGTGGATGGGTGTTCGGCGATCCTCTGAAAGGGACGGCGGTCTACACGACCCCGGTCCGTCACGTGATTGATCGAATTCACACGGTTCGATTTCCTGCCGACGCGGTTGCGGAAGACAATACGCTTAAGGTGACGTTCTACAACCAGAATCCCTATCCGGACGAGCCACTGTTTCAGACGGTGTTTGAATTCCGGAAGGGCGATGGTCCGGATCTGTTCTTCGTGGTGGGCTCCTTCTGGGCGAATCTATTTCGCTTGCTGGTACTCATGCAGTGCAAGCTGATGTTCCTGGCAGCGGTGGCCATCTTTGCAACCACCATATTGTCGTATCCGGTAGCGTGCCTGGTTTCGTTTACCGTGTATGTGATTGCCGGCGCTCGTGCGTTTATTCAGGAATCGCTGTTTCTCGCAGACAGTGGTAAAGACGGCTGGTTTGAAACGGTGAAAGAGATTTTCTACGCGACATTCAGCACCGTGTTCGCCGTCCTTCAATGGATCGTACCAGACTTCACACGCTATGACGGCGTTGAAACACTGGTGTCTGGTAAGAACGTCAGCCTTGTGTGGGTGCTTCAAGGCGTCGGAGATCTTGCCGTTCTCAAGACTGTGATCATCCTCGGGCTTGCCATGCTGGCGTTTCATCGTCGCGAAGTGGCCGAGGTTTCACTCTAGCGGTGTAGGAATATTGCCATGACACAACTTGCCCCGGGCGCCCTTCCTGAACACCTGGCATCGCGAATGAGTGCGCGACGCCGTGAATTTGGAACACAGACGGCTTGCATCATTATTGCGGC